>JAUWIR010000446.1 GCA_030605265.1 Pseudomonadota bacterium
CAGTGGCACTCGCTACTTTAACGGCTTTAAAAAGAAATAAAGAGTATGTTAACTGGTTTGAGGATAGAGATCTAAAATTTAAATTGGTAGCATAATCATTTTTCTAATTGCACAGCTCGAAATTTTTTAGTTTTTATTTTTACTTCAACAAATAAGGTATATGGGGACAGGCCAAATTATTTGCCCTTAAAGGAGTTGCCCAAGAGATATGAGATTGTAGAAGACCATCAATATTATAAAGGTATTGATGAAACTATGAGTATAGATAACACTCTCCATTCCTTATTTGGCGCTTCAAAAGTTGCAGCCGATATTTTAGTTCAAGAATATGGAAAATATTTCCATTTAAAAACAGCCTGTTTTAGAGGAGGTTGTTTAACAGGCCCTGTTCATTCCGGAACTAAACTTCATGGATTTTTATCATATCTTATACGCTGCTGTATATGGGAAAAGACGTATCATATCTATGGATATAAAGGGAAACAAGTGAGAGATAATATTCATTCCTATGATTTGGTAAACTCTTTCTACCATTTTTATAATAATCCTAAAGAAGGGGAAGTTTATAATATAGGGGGTGGAAGAAAAAATAACATAAAATATTGTCTTAATGATATTATGATGGAAATTTATGATTATCAGCTTTACTCCATAAAAAAGGGATTATTAAGGCCTTGTAAAATATGAATAAGGGGGTATAGATGGACCAACCTTTAGTAACTATTGGCCTTATAAGTTGTAATAGATTGCATTATTTAAAAGCATTGATTGAATCTGCTGTTCAATGTATTGAATATGACCATATTGAATGGATTATTATTGATAATGCTTCAATTGAGCCGGGATTAAGGGAATATATTGAAGGTCTTGATTTTATTACCCATAAAATATTTATGAAGGAGAGAAGTCCCTCAACAGAGCATGTTGAAGCTATGAATAAAATTGTTGAACTGAGCAGAGGTAAATATTTAATGCTTCTGCCTGAAGATGTTCAATTTATTGTAAAAGGGAGTTGGATGAAAGATTTTGTAGAAATAACCCAAAAACATCATGATATTGGATGTATTTGTTTTGATTCCCAAAGAAGAATAACCATAAATAAACTTTTTCATTCGAAATCAAAAAAATTGTTATTTTGGAAGAAAAAACCAACTCATCATATCTATAGGAGCTCTACAGGAAGAGAATTTATAGGTTATGGAGATTTAAAACCCGGAATTGCCGGGGCGGGAATTCTTACTTTTGCTTGTAAGGATAAATGGGAGAAATTAGGTCTTTGGAAAGCAACAAATAAACAAACAGTAGCGGATTCAAGCGGCGGAGGGGAGACGGAAATGTTGAGGAGATATGAAAAAGCCGGATTTCAATGGGAAAGAGTATTAACAAAAATTCCAATAGCAGCGGATATCATTACAGATCCAAGAGGGACTAAAGCAAGAATCAGAGGGAATAGAAGATATGGTAAATATTTTCCGCCACCGCAAGGAAAATTCTATTATAAGATATGGAAAGAAGAAGACCTTGCTAAATTTATAAATAATACTTCTATCCCTTTTGAAGATAATGTAATACCCTTAGGTTTTGATCTGCCACAAGATAAAAACAATAATATATTAAAAAATCCCCACATAAATGAAAATGATAATTTTGAATGGATTCAGCCTTCTGTAGAAGGGAAGAGGATATCCAGTAATTGATCCTTTAGATCATTTTTATAGGAATAATAAAGTAAGGGAAGTCTATTAACTAATACTTTCTCTCTAAATTAATATAAAACTCACGGCTCATAATTTCTTTACATAAAATTAAAAATCCATTAGCTTTAAAACAAGCCCGTATCCTAAGGACTAATAAAGAAACATAACCAATTAGGATATAAAAAATCAGCAAAGGCAAAATAGAATATCCTTGACTCATTAAGGATAATTTGATTTCTTGCCTTAACCATGGGAATATATATTTCTCTCTCGGAGGGAAGAGTACTGGTTCACTGTTCCAAGGGGCATATTGAGCTAAACGCTTTTTTGTTAGACAGGGACGCATAAATATCTTTGCTTTCCTATTCATCATACTTGCTGAAAAAGAAAAAGTACTGTTTGAGATAGCCATAGCGTGGCATTGTGTTAGTAAATACCAATCTAAAAAAAACGAGGCATCCCGATTTACCTCAAGTTTATCAACACTTTTAATCATCCTTAATGTATCGATAATATCTGAGGCAAAATCAGCAGTAGTTATTGGCTTATATTTTAAGAAGGCCCTTTTTATGTCTGGTGAGTCTGAACATAAAAGTAAAACCGGGTCCTTAAATTTTGACCATATTGTATCAAGCCAGGAGGTATACCAATGAATGGGAGCATCAAATTCAAAACCATGTTTTATTAAAGATATTTTTCTAAAATCACCTTTTCTAAGATGCACCCCAATAATCTTGCTTCCCTTTTTATTTAGCCTTTCAACAGCTTCATCACATAATTTTCTCATTTCATCATTAAGTTTAAAAAGGCCTCTAATTTTTTCTTTAAAGTCAGCATAATACCGTGTATTTATTATAAACAGCCCTTCTATATCAAATTGAGTAAAGGTAATGAATCTTTTCATTTGAGGAGAAAGCAATGGATGATTTAAGACATAGGGGAGACCCTTCCGATCATTTATTATAGATTTTGACCGTGCTCTATGATAATCGCCAGGACTCCAAGGATAAGATCGTCTAAAAATAAGGCTTACATTATCAAGCAAAACAATATCTTTTCTTATTGGAAGAGGAGGGGCATTAATTTTAAAGAAAAGTTGGCCAAGCCAGTTTGGAGTTTCAACTTTGAAATTGTGTATATCAGCAAAAACTCTAAGATAAATATATTGGAATATTGTATTCCCCCATCTGCCATGTTTTCCTAAACTCTCCATGCTAATAATTTTCGAATCAGTATAACCAATCTCCTGTATATTTAGGTTTAATTTAACTGAATCCCAAGGGCTTTTATATTCAGTCCAATAATGAGCGCAATCATTTTTTTGAATATATTCATTCATGATGAAAGCCCCAAGTTAAGCTGTTAAGCTGTTAAAAAAAACAGCTGATAAGCTGATGAGCTGATGAGCTGTTAAAAACGGATTAAAAACAGCTGATGAGCTGATAAGCCGCATAAATAAAATAAAAATTGAGGTTCTTCTTCTATTCTGCTTCGTCTTAATCAAATTTTAGCATCCATCTCAAGGAGAAAAATTACATTTGCATTCCTATAGTCATCAGAGCTTACTGATATTATTGCTTTGGTTATTTACCGCCCAGATATTGACGCCGTCAAAGCAAAGGCCTATTGGTTCAGTACCCACAGAATAATTGTTGATAAAAGCGCCGTCATCGGCCTTCAGTTTGGTAACGTTGTTACTCCCTTGATTGGCCACCCAGATATTAACACCATCAAAACAGATACCCATAGGTCCCGTGCCCACAGAATAGGTACCAATGAATGTCCCATCACTGGCCCTTATTTTAGTGACATCATTACTTTTGTTATTGGCTACCCAAATATTTTCACCGTCAAAGCAGATACCCCGAGGAGCAGTGCCCACGGCATATTCATTAATAAATGCACCGTCACTAGCCCTCAGCTTGGTAGCATTGTGCTTATCTGCATTGGCTACCCAGATATTGTCGCCGTCAAAGCAAATGCCTAAAGGGTAACCATTCATAGAATATTCATCGATAAAGGCCCCATCACTTGCCCTCAGCTTAGTAACAGTTTTACTATAACTATTTGTCACCCAAATGTTGGCGCCGTCAAAACAGATACCAGTTGGATAAGAGCCTACCGAATAATTACTAATAAATGCTCCATCACTAGCCCTCAATTTAGTTACATTACTACTCACTTGATTAACCACCCAGATATTGGCGCCGTCAAAGCAGATACCCATAGGGTCCATACCTACCGAATAGGTACCGATGAGTGTGCCGTCACTGGCCCTCAATTTGGTAATATTATTACTCGAGTAATTTGTTACCCATATATTGGTCCCATCAAAGCAAATGTTTGTAGGGGTACTGCCGACATCATAGGTTATGCCAGTTTGGTTTACTTCATACCACCGCAATAAGGCAATATTTCGATTATTTATTGAAGACCCAGGAGGACCAAGTGGACCCGGTGTGCCGGCAGGGCCAAGTAGTCCTTGCTCTCCTGGAGGACCTTGCAACCCTTGCGCTCCGGCTACCCCTTGCGGACCTTCCGGGCCCGATTCACCTGCAGGTCCCTGAGGTCCGGGTAGGCCTTGATCACCCTGAAGCCCCGAATCACCTTTATCTCCCTTTGG
>JAUWIR010000458.1 GCA_030605265.1 Pseudomonadota bacterium
AAAAAAGGCATAAAATTCTTGCCTTTCACTAATTATTATGATAAGTTGGCGCTCTTATAAATTCTTTTAACCCTTTTGTATATCAGGTATGCTTGAAGAAAAACCGAACAGGAAAAAAGTAATAGTTTTCTTCAGGTTCTATAGATGGAGAAAGTTATGTTTGTACCAATGATCGATCTTGTAGGGGAATATAAAAAATTACAAAAACAAATCCAAGATGCCCTTGAAAAGGTTTTTGAATCCGGGCGATTTATCCTGGGATCTAATGTAGAAGCCCTGGAAGCGGAAATTTCTCTATATATAAAAACAAAATTCGCCGTAGGAGTGGCCTCCGGAACAGATGCTCTTCACCTTGCCTTGATTGCTGCCGGAGTGGGGAAAGGGGATGAAGTTATTACCACTCCCTTCACTTTTGTGGCCACAACAGAAGCGATTTCCCACATTGGCGCCCAACCTGTTTTTGTTGATATTGATCCCAAAACCTATAACCTCAATCCATCTCTTATTTCCAAAAAAATCTCCAAACGAACAAAAGCCATCTTACCAGTTCATCTTTATGGACAGTCCGCAGACATGGACCTTATTCTTCAAATAGCTCAGGAAAATGGATTACGTGTGATTGAAGATTGCGCTCAGGCCTTTGGCTCAGAATACAAAGAGAAAAGGGTTGGATCTTTAGGAGATATTGGGTGTTTCAGTTTTTTCCCCAGCAAAAATCTTGGCTGTTACGGAGACGGGGGTATGATAGTAACCAATGATGAGGAATTTTTTCATAAAGTGAAAAAACTCAGGGCCCATGGAAGTGAAAAAAAATACCTCCATTCAGTGCTGGGATTCAATAGCAGACTTGACGAAATACAGGCAGCCATTTTGCGAGTCAAATTAAAAGATGCAGACAATTGCCGAAAGTTGCGCATAAAAAATGCGGCAGAATACACTAAACTTCTCAAAGATAAAGTAGTCACACCCTACAAGGAAGATTTTGCTCTGCATGTATATAACCAATATACCATTCGTGTTAAAAATAGATCTGCAATTCAGGAAGGACTGAAGAGTAAGGGAGTGGCTTCTGCAATTCACTATCCGCTCTCTTTGCATCAACAAGAGGTCTACCACTATTTAAATTATACTGATCAAGATCTGCCACAAAGTACAGCCGCCGGCAAAGAAGTACTGTCTCTGCCTATTTTCCCCACCATGACCTCAGAACAGATAGCCTATGTCTGTCAATGTTTGGAGGAGTTCATATAACAGGACTATCTACTCACACCATTCTGATGGTTTCCGGTGAAGCTTCCGGGGATTTACACGGAGGCAATCTTGCCAAAGAAATTTTTCAACAATGCCCTCAAGTGAAGATTCTTGGCATGGGGGGGGCTCAGATGCAAAAAGCAGGTGTGCATCTCCTTGAGAATATAGAGGGAATGTCTGTTGTAGGGATTTCTGAAGTTTTCTCTCATTTTACAATAATAAAGGATGCCTTTAAGCGCCTGCGTCAATTCCTGGAAGAACATCCTCCTGACCTGATCATTTGTATTGATTATCCGGAATTTAATCTTCGTTTAGCTAAAATCGCCAAAAGAAAAAAGATAAAAATATTATATTATATCAGCCCTCAAGTTTGGGCCTGGCGCAGATGGAGAATAAAGAACATTGCCAAAAATGTAGATACCATGCTGGTTGTCTTTCCTTTTGAACTCCCCTTTTACCAAAACGCAGGAATCGATGTTCACTTTGTTGGCCATCCCTTAGTGGACATTGTCAAACCAAAATTAACCAGAGAGGAGGGATTGAAAAAATTTCACCTTGTTCCCTCAAAACCAATTATTGGCTTATTACCAGGAAGCCGCCGCGGGGAGATCCGCCATATTCTCCCTTCACTATTTGAGGCAGCTCAAAAAATAGCTCAAAAAGAACCGGATAGGCAATTTCTTTTAGCCCAAGCACCAACAATCAGTGATCAAGAAATACAACCCTTTCTTGAAAAAATCCACCTGAAAATTCATTGCTATGAAGGTTATACCTATGATATTATAAGCCTTTCAGACTTGGTTATTGTGGCTTCCGGCACGGCGACCCTGGAAACTGCCTTATTAAACACCCCGATGATTTTAGTTTACCGATTATCTGCCTTGAGTTATTTGTTGGGAAGATTGTTAGTCCAAGTTCCTTTTATTGGACTGGTTAATTTAGTTGCGGAAAAGAAAATAGTACCTGAACTGATCCAGCAGCATGCCGATCCTGAAAACATTGCCTTTTGGGCGGAGAAACTATTACAAAACCCGAAAACAAGAAAAACAATGCGCCAGGAATTAAAAATGGTCAAAGAAAAATTAGGAAAAATAGAAAGTTCTAAACAAGCAGCCCAAATTGCTCTTCAAATGCTGGAGAAGGCTACTTAAAAAATGAAAAAATGAAAAAATGGAAAAAATTTAAAAAAAAATATACACGCCGAATACTCAATTTACCAATAATCCCTTATTTTATTTTTTTGTTCATTCATTTTTTATCGAAAACCATTCAACAAAAATGGATTGGTCTTGAAAAAGTCAAGATTCTTCACCAAAAGGGCCAACACGTTATTTTTGCTTTTTGGCATGGACGGCTTTTGATGTTGTCTTTGATCAATCAGGGAAGAAAGACAGGGATTTTAACTGGACACCATGCAGATGCTGAATTAATTGTTCGGGTTATTAAATATTTTGGTTATTATCCTATTCGGGGATCTACCAGCAAAGAAGGTATTTCAGCTATCCGCAAATTAGCCCGAAGAATGAAGAAAGGATCTGACGCCGGTATCACACCTGATGGGCCATTGGGCCCGCGGTACAAAGCCCAAATCGGAGCAATATTACTGGCCCATATGACGGGATGCCCTATTATTCCAGTTTCTTTTGGGGCATCAAAGAGTAAATTTTTATCCAGCTGGGATAAATTTTTACTCCCTTATCCCTTTTCCAAGGGGGTGTTTATTTTTGATGAACCCATCTGGATAGACAAAAAAACAGATAAACAAGGCTTGCGGCAGAAACAACTTCTTTTAGAGGAACGCCTTCAGGTAATTACCCAAAAGGCGGATACTTTTTTTCAACCTGTGCAATTAGATTTCTAGATACACTAATGTTAAAAAATATTTAGACAGGATAACAGGATAAACATGATTTAAATCCAGTTAATCAAAAGGATTTAATCCTTTCCAGTCTACTATGGAAATGAGATTGTAGGTGAATCTAGTATAATTAGCTAATTACCTTGTGGCATCGAGAAGTCCAGGGGCTTGATACTTAATTTTAAAGAAAATAAAATTGAGATCAAGGGTAAAGTCAAAGAGTTATTGTAAATAATAAACAGGATTAAAAATTATCTTGTCAATCCTGTTATCCTGTCTAAAAATAGTTAGCTGTAACTATAAAGGTACTATTTTATGCCCTCAAATAACGCTTTTTACTGGTTATACGATCCTTTATTACTTGGGTTCTGTCTTTCCCAATTACCTGGTTTTCTCTTAGAATATTTTACTACCGACAAGTATCGAGAAGATCTCAAGCAAAGATTCGGGTATTATTCACCAAAACTTCAAAAATCTTTCACACCAGGGCAAACGGCCTGGATTCATGCTGTTTCCGTTGGGGAAGTAGCTGCTGCAGCACCTGTTATTAAAGACCTTTCCTTTCGATACCCAAACTTGAATATTCTGATTTCTACAGTCACTCGAACAGGAAGAGAAATGGCCCAAAAATCAAAGATCACTTTTCATCAGAATTTTTTTCTTCCCTTTGATTTTCGACCGATTACCGAAAGGGCTCTAGAACAAATCAAACCCCGTTTTCTTCTGCTGACAGACACAGAAATCTGGCCGAATCTTATTCGCTCCGCGCATAAACGAAATATCCCAATTATGACCATAAACGGCCGCATTTCCTCGAATTCTTTTAAAAATTATCGGATGGTAAAAGGATTATTCCGCTCAGTTTTAGACCAAATCACCCTTTTTGGGATGCAATCAAAAAGAGACGCTGAGCGCATCCTGCAACTTGGTGCAAAAAAAGAGCGAGTCTTTATTACTGGCAATCTTAAGTTTGATCAGGCTGACATAAAAATTAGCCGGGAAGAAAAGAAACAGTTAGCTCAGCAAATCCATCTTCCGCCGGAACATCCCCTCTTCATTGCCGGCAGCACGCACCCTGGAGAAAATACTCTTATAATAGAAACCTATCAAAAA
>JAUWIR010000584.1 GCA_030605265.1 Pseudomonadota bacterium
AGATTAAAGCGGGATTTTGTTAGCCCCTTCAGAAGGGGCAAGCCCTGGAGAATTCCCTTATGTAAATAATCATCTATAACCAAGCCAGTCCACAAAGCCGGCAGAGTCAGGATTACCGAAAGGCCGGCTAATATAATGGATAGATGCGGATGCTCTAAAAAGCGAATAAGGCCCTCTTTTATACTTCCTTTAATGCGAGCCGGCAATTTTAGATCATCCGGATTGATAGCTTCAGTAGTTGACACTTTTATTCCTTTTTATTTTTCTACAAGGGCATGAAGAAAAAGAAGGACTAAAAAAATCTTCATGCTCTTCATGGTGAAATAAAAAAGTGTAAACAGATTAATGAGGGATGTCGAAATTTACAGACTGTTCTGCAAAATATATATATCTTATCGTCCTCTTTAATTTGGAATAGCTCTAATGGCTGAATACTATGCTATATTATTGTTATGGTGGGTGTTCCTTATTTTCTCTTATTTCCTCTTATTTCCCTATATTTCCAACAGTGGATTGAATACTAAAAAGTTTCTACCTTTTCGGAAGATTGCATCCATTTAGGAAGAGGACTTCCAGTAGCCAAGGAGTATAATGTTTCAGGGGCTACATCCACTTCATCGTCTCCCCAGGTAATGGTTCCAATCTCTTGATTTATTTTGAAATTTTTAAAATACTCTCTATCCATAAATTTCCCGAAAACGCCGCCTTTCTTAGTGAAAGGTAAAAAATCTATTATCTCTGATTTTCCATCCTCAAAAGTAAACTTAATTCTATATTCATTTAAATACTCTGCCGAAATGACGTCGTAACTCATAATTTATAATAATATTTTGTCTTCCTTGTACATTTACATTGTTGAGTTACGATAGGATAATTCTTTACATTAGGGAATAGCTACTTCTTTTTCTTCAATTACGCTAGTAAGAGAATTAAGCACAAATTCTTTTGCATCCAAGATTTCCAACACTGGTTCCCCGTCTTTGGCAAAATGTATTATAAAACGGCCCTCCTCTTCGGCATGGTCAATTGGTTTATCTGACAATTCTATAAGGAGTGCATCCACATCCTTGCTATATCTGATCTTTCTCTCCTACCCGGATTACATAGTCACTATGTCTATGTAATCCGGGTGTTCTTCATAAACAACGCGTAAAACATGCTTTTCTTCATATTTTTTTTAAGCTACCATCCTTTCTTTATTATGCCATCCCTTCTCTACTTTATTCGAAAAAATAATTACTTCCTTAACAAAGTCCTCATTAATTATAATACCATGTTTTTTTAGTATTAGGAGTTTCACGTTAGCATGGTTACTAAATTTAATTTCTTTCATTCTTAAAGGCCCTTAACTTCTTTCCCAAGTCATTGACTCTTCATATTTATTATCTAACTTTCGCCCTTGATGATCCTTCCAGCTAAGGTCAAAACAATGAAAATCCCAAAATGATTAAACAAGGCCGTAAAGTTTTACCCCATAAGAGCAATATGCATTTATCTATTTTTTTCATTTCAGAATTTTTTAAAAAAATAATTGTATAATATATTGTATATATATATAGTAGATTAATGGAGGTTCAAATGAACAAAGAAAAATTATTTTCAGAATTAAATGAAAATATGGTGAACTTATTTGGAGATAAATTGAAAAAGATTATTTTATATGGCTCATATGCAAGAAACAAACAACATAAAGAGTCAGATATTGATTTTATTATTTTAGTAGATGATACTGAATCAAATTTGAGAGATAATAAATATCGAATAGCTGATATTATGGCTGAGCTCTCTTTACAGTATAATATATTGGTATCAATTACTGAAGAAACTTACAGCCGCTATACAGAATATTCAGAAATTTTACCTTTCTTCAAAAACGTTAATGAAGAAGGAATTGAGATTTATGCAAGATAAACTCTTCGATTTGTCAAAATATCGTATGGAAAAAGCAAAGGATGATTTAGAAACCTCAGAAATCATGGTTAAAAACAATAAATATTCTCAATCGATTAATCGCTCCTATTATGCTATGTTTCATGCTGTAAGATCTTTATTAGCATTAAGTAAATTTGACTCGCAAAAACATTCGGCAATCATCTCATACTTTAATCATCATTTTATAAAATCATCCAAAATTGAGGTTGAATATTCCAAAATGCTCACTATAGCTTTTAAATTTAGGAATGATAGTGATTATAAAGACTTTTACACTATTACTCATCAGGATGCTGAACTACAATTAGAAAATGCTAAAAAATTTATAAAAAGGATTCAAAAATTTTTACAACAAGTTATGCCATAATTCAATAGATAGGATTAGCGCTTATAACCAAGAAGATGGCCTATATCTTCAATCATTCTCGATATTAATGGAGTTCGTAAAAAATGAAATTACTCTACATGTAGGGTTTTAAAAATGAATTATACAAATACAATATAAATACTTTCTCCCTTCACATAAAAGCTTTCCCCCACACCTTTCTTCTTTTGCTAATTTTATGAAGGTATCATTTTAAAAATGTGGTAGAAATAAATAGCGATTGAAGTAAAAAATGATACTAGAGCTAATTTTTATGATCCAGCCCCTTTTTGACGCGAAAAAGGGTAAAAGGGTAAAAAAGCAAAGGTTAAATCCTGGCGCACCGAAACCCTACACTGTAGCTCCTGCTGCTCGGGTGGTTGATGAAGCGACACGCGCACAGGCAGTAAAGTGCCCCGATGTACCACGACCCGCCGCGAAGAACAGGCAGCTGCCTAAATTTTTCATGAAGTTTGGAAAAATATTCCTCCCACTTTTTCTCATCAAACAATCTTTGAACAGCTTCATCAAAAGTAAAATCCTCCAACACCTTTTTGGAATGATAATCGCTGAGGGTCCATTCCCATACATTACCGCCTAAATCCGATACCCCCTCGGGTGTGTCGCCTTTCCGAAAGATCCCAACCGGCGAGGTCTTTTCAAGCTTATTTTCATCACTATTGCAATTATTTTTATCCCATTGATCACCCCAGGGATATTCTCTGCCGCTAATCCCGGCAGCTGCGGCCTGCCATTCCTTTTCATTGGGAAGACGATATACCTTGAAATCGCCCATCTCAGCAGTAAGCCACTGGGTGAAGGCACAGGCTTCGTAC
>JAUWIR010000099.1 GCA_030605265.1 Pseudomonadota bacterium
ACAGTCATTGTCTATTCCATCATCGCAAATTTCATTTGCTCCGGGATGGATAGCATTATCATTGTCATCACAGTCATCAGGATTATATACATGCCCTACAGGTTGTTCGCATTGTATTAGGGTGACGCCGGCACCATTTCCATAACCATCTCCATCAGTATCCGGATACCAGACAGTGGCCGGATTAAGATTAGGATCAGTATCATCACAATCACCTTCACATATCTTGTAATTATCATTATCTGCATCAGCTTCATTGGCTGCAACTGTGCCGTCACAGTTATTATCCTTACCATCGCAGATTTCCGGCGCACCGGGATATGTATTCGGGCCGGCATCATCACAGTCTACTTCCGTCCCACAGCCACTTTCAGCAAAATATCCATCGTTATCATTGTCTGTACATGCTCCGCAATCAAACGATAACTCACAGTTACTGTCATTACAGTCTATATAGCTATCACAGTCATTGTCTATTCCATCATTGCATATTTCAGGTGCTCCGGGACAGACTGTTTTATCGTTATCGTCGCAATCACCATTGGTGCTAAGTAATTCTGAAGGCCTATAATAATTATATGGACGATCTATTGAGCTTTCACATTGGCTGTCAGAGAATTTGTCACCATCTGCATCTTTATACAAAATCTCTTTTGATGAGCAGTTGGGATTATATATATATTCTACATCAATAAGTAATAGTTGGCCGGGTAATACTGTTCTCGTCATAATAGATGCCGGTGTGATAGTATGGCAAGGTAATTCATTGAAAATAATCGTGTAGACGCCATCGGGCACCGCATTAATCCCCTCCCAAAGCTTACCATACCCATAGTAAGTCTCAGGGCCAATCAGTAAAAAACTGGCATCATCATGGTCGGTGGTAATTCTTATGCTGGAGTCACAGCCTTGGTAATATTCGGCGTTAAATTTTATGGTATTGCCTGAACCCGCCGTTTGGTTTTCAATACCAGGTGTGCAATACCCTTCCACAGGCCTATAACAAATAGATATATTACCAGGGGCAACTCCGGAAAAGACGGCGCTCTTACCTCCTCCCGATTTTACCTCTCCAGTAGAGTCCGTAACAAAAAAGGCAGATTCATCTCTGTTGGTCTCAACAACTACTGTACATTTTTCAGGTGGCGGGTCGGACTCCTCTTCAGCGCCGCCGCTGCCACAAGCTTGGCATAAGAAGGATAACAGACAAAATACCATAAATAATCCTAAAACTTTGATAGTCCTTTTCATGATTCACTCCTTTCCTTAATATAAATTAATATAATTATAGGTTTAATTTTTAACTTATTCACTTCAATTTATTGACTTTTATTTCGATATAATCATTTTTATATCTGAATATAAATAATATATTTAAAAATGCATTTTTAAATGAGGCCGGAAATTCTTAAAAAGAATATCCTACTGCTACAAATCCTTGCTTGGAGATCATGTTGTTTGTTTCAGAGTCTAAATTATATGGTAAATAATGGGCTCTGGCACCTAAGGCGATGACCGGGCCCAGCTTGAATTTATAAGCCAGGAGCAACTCTGCGCCGGGGCAAAAGAAAGACATTTGAGGGTCCACTTTTCTACCGGCTATGGTATCTGAGGTGTAACGAAAAAACATAAACATGAAATCAGGGCCGATAAATAGATGGGTGCCTCCTAAAGAGGCGGTTAATTTTGTACCCAGACGACAGGAGTATTGCTCCAGATTTTGATCACGCCCATAGTCAAAGCCGGCGGATAAGCTCAACCAGTCAGTTATGAATCCATGACGATAGAGAGAAAAACCACCTGTAACAATGCTTGGAGTCAACTCCTCAGTGACCTGGCCACGAGAAAAATCACGATAGGCCCCCTCGAGAATAAAAAAGAATTTATCTTTTGTATCACCATCAGAGGATTCAAAATAGGGAAGCATATAATCATGTCCAAATTCAAAAGTGATTTTTTCACTATAAATTTTTTGCCCATCGCGCTTGCAGACAACATCATGCTCCCCCAGCTCAACAGCAAAGCCTTTTGGAAGCATGCCTTTATAAAGCTCATCTATATAAACCTCCACTTCCTTATTTGACGAAGAATAAGAAAAAAGTGTTGGGGCGCCTTCATTGCTTGGGTTTCCAGAGACAATAATAGGGTCTTTGCCGAGGATTTTGGAATATGACGTGGGGATCTGTTTATATTTTTTATGTTCCCAAGCATATTGCCTGGTCTTATCAATGCTATAATTGTGCGCTTCAGAAATAGAGACGGCCCCGTCTCCATTTAGGTCTCCAAGCCTCATTCCCTTTAATAAAAAATGTGTATAAACACTGTTTTCTAAAGTCTTATCTTCAAAGCTGGTGCCGCCTATGGGACAAGCCGACAAAATGATGGATGCTCGGGAATCTTCAAAAGGGATAAAGTTGATACCCTTAGCTGACTCAATCATCGCAGCTTGATTTGGACTGAGTTGAGATTTGCCGTTGTGGCCTGAATGACACATGTCAAGTATTAATACCTTGCGCCGGGATTTTAGCTTTTCGAACCATTCTGTTACTTTACACAAAGCCAAAGCAGAATCCACCACCTTGCCCTCCTGAGCGTCGCTGGTCAAAATATAAGGGACTTTGTGAGGTTCTTTTCTTATTTCACCATCCTCAATAACGGTTACCAATTTTTTGGCCAGAGTGCCATGGCTTGAAATATACACAATGACAATATCTTTTTCAGAAGAGTTTTTCATTTTAAACTCATCCAGCTTATTATTAAAAATGTTGTCGCGCGTGGTATCTTCAGGCTCAGTGAGAACCAGCTTATAGTCCAGTTTAATGGTCTCATTGTTGGTGAAAAATTCCACCATGTCTTGGACATCCTTTTTTGGATATTTCAAATCATGCCAGAATGTATCCTTGTAATTCTGAATGCCGATAAACAACCCAAGCACTTTCGGAGTATAAGCATTATTTACTTCGACCCTTTTAAGTATGGTTGTTTTACCTTTGGAATGAGCCCAAAGATCCCCATTTATCATTACTAAAATTGCTAAGACTATGATGGCCACTACTTTTGTTTTCATTTTATCCCTTACAAAATTATTTTATTTCAATTTTTTGATAAGTAATAGAAATTACATTTTTTCTTATTGTGATTGAAGATACATTGTTGTGAACTAATCCGAAAATGAGTTTTTGTTTTTCTTTTTTTTCTATGGATATTGGTGCATCCGCAAAAAGCATAACCAGTGTATTTAGTCCCCGATTACCGGTTAGCGTATATCCTACCTTCAGATCATGAATGCCTTTGGATAAAAATTTGTCGGCAATACCCTTATCCACTTGATCTTCATAGATAACAAATAAAGAGCAGAAACCTTTCGCTTGAGCGCTGACCCTGAAGGCGAGGGGGTTTTCTTCGGTTATGGTTTGATCGGGGCGAGATAGTTTCCCCTTGGGGCCGACAATAGCAAATTCTAATGAGGCTTGCAGACGGCCATTTTTCCCCTTGGGCCCAATATAATTATAGCTTTGATAACGGCTGAACAGAAAAATCGTGGGTAAGGCAACTAAAATGACAATTGTGGCGGCAAGACCATATTTAATAAATGGAACATCTAAAAATGATGCGAAAAAGCCGGTTAGCTTTTCTTTCAGACATTCAAATATTCGATTATAAAAGGGAGCAGGTTCGGATATAATTTTTTGCCAAATCAGTTCCCTTTCCTTTTGAGAAATGTGGGGGAGAGGTGGGGGGGTAAAATTATTTCGCCTCTTATATTCATTCAGTAGTTGCGTTAACTTAACTTGAGGAAACAGTTTTTTGAGATCATTTTCAGTTATGTGAGAAAGAGACTTTTGTGCTTGTTCTACAGTGGCTTTTCCGGTGAATATGTCTTCAATTTCATTTTTTAATTTCGTATCCATCAGTTTTTCCTCAAGGGATCTAAGGTATTCATAATTTTTTCATATTTTTTAAGACCACTGTATTTTAAATTGCGGATGCTAATTTCTTTTAAACCTAATTTTTTGGCAATATCTTTACGTTTCATTCCTTCTAAGCTTAATTTGACCGGGATACGATATTTAGGAGGCAATTGTTTTATTGCAGCCTCTTGCAACCGCGTCTCTTCTATTAAAAGAATTTCAGACAAGGGATTACTCCTTTTATCTTCTATATTGTCCTCTAGACTTCCACCCTGGTCTTGGTCATTAATATCTTTTTCAGGAAAAAATTTTGGTTTTCTTAAATGACTAATACACGTGTTCCTGAATACACTCAAGGCAAAATTCCTCACCCCTGCCTCACTTTTGGCCTTAATGGCATGTTTATTCTTCCATATCTTTATAAACGTTTCTTGAATCATATCCTTCACCACATCATCCTCAAGGGTGTAATTTTTCTTGCCAATGCTTAAAAATAAATAAAAATATGATGTGTATATTTTTTCAATAAGTTCGCTTACGTCCATCTTACTAATAAATTGCTTTCTATAAAGGAGACGCTCATGACTGTTTTTTGTCTCAAAAAATTAATTAATCTTGGCTCTTCCTGGATTCCAGGTTGTTAGTTTAAGAGCAAATTAAGCATAGAAGCTAAAAGTGCTTTACCCCGTCGCCTAACATTATGGACAAACTCAAAGAATCCCAGGTAATGAGGTAATTTCTCTTGTGAAATACCTCTATGAGGGCGTAACCAAGAGCGTAATAAATGTTGTATTCGTCAGTATATACAACAGTATTTCCTATTACAATAGTTTCTTGAATAAAAGGCGCAATAGTCTTTTGTTTAACATTTTCCAGCATGATCAAAGCAAAGCTACATCTTCACCCCTTTGAATCATTCCCGGAACAGGGGATTTTTCTTTCTCGATGGGACCACGTCCTCTGGCACCTTTCAAACGATTGCGTCTTCCTTTTCTCCCTTTTTTTTTACTGCTTCCGGATTGCCTTTGTGCCCAGCCACAATGTATACTTCATCAATCTCAGCCTCCCCTTCCAATTTGGCCTTGGGCCTTTTAACTGTAACATCCCCACGAAGTTTCTCTGTCATGTTTTGGACATCATCTTCATTCAGATCCAACTCTTGGGCTATCTGAAGGTTGGATTGATTAAGGCCCATGAAGTAAGAACATAATAAATAAAGAAAAGGGGGACAGATTTATTTTCTATAAGTTCTCGACTTTTATGAGTTAGAAGAGATGGAAGCAACTTAAAGGAAAGAATACATGCAAAGAGCTGCGAGAGTTATATTACCACAAGCGGATTATTAATTTTTATTAACAGGTTCTTATATGATTTAAAAATTGTTGAGGAGAGAGAATCGAGATGTTGGACCATTTTTTTAAATATAAAAGGTGGTTATCACCAGTATCGATATATTTTGCTTCTGAAACTAAAGCGCAAGATAGTATTCTATCATCATCCGGATCATTTTTAACAACTGTCCCTATTTCCTTGTCAGAGTATAGTTCAGCTATTTCAAATATAGCGGCAATTAATTCTTCACAAGATGTATTATGTTTTTTAATAAAAGGAGAGAAGAAGGGCCGACTTAAAACATCTCCAAGCTCTTCAAGTAAAGGAGGCGTTATACAGAGAGTTAAATTACCTGATTCAATTAATTTTAATAGCTTATGTGGTGGGCCAAGCCAGAAAAGAGCCGATATAAGCACATTCGTATCAAGTACGATTTTCATTTCTGTCTCTTTTCCTTACGATAAGCATGTACTTCTTTTACTATTTCTTCTAAAGGGACTGGCTTTTCTTTTACTCTTTCAGCTATTTCAGATGGTTTTGGAGGATTTATGCGTTTTATGATAAGCGTATCTCCTTCCTTAAACCAAACTAATTTATTAGAAGCTTTCAAAAATTCTTTTAGGGCTTTAGGAATAACCAGACTACCATCCTTATTAATTTTTAACGTGTGCATATATTATCACCTTTATATAGTAAACTTATGTTTTTATTTAAACCTTTCAATTAAATTTACTACATCTTAAAGAAGGGTGTCAAGAAGGAGAAATTGGAAAATTAAAAAAAAAAAAACGAAAAAAGCGAAAAAAGTAAAAATAATATAAAAGTAAATAAAATAAAAGGGGGGACAGATTTATTTTTTATGAGTTAGAAGAGAAGGAAGTAACTTAACATGTATACTTTGGGGGCATTACTTTGAGGTCTTTTATTACAAGGTTTTTTTGACAAAATTTGTTCAGGCCAGACCGCTGAAAACAGTACAGCCCTTAATTAAGAATAAAATGAAATTAAATGATGAAAAAAATCTGGAACCGATAAGGGCCTATCTTCCCGGCACGTAATGATAAGCCAGATAGGGCTTATAAGCTTAATTAAACTTATAAACCAACCTTTGGGCACTATTTTTGCTTCTTACTTTAAAAAGAATCTATGATTCATCCGATTAAAGAAGAGGATGTTGAGGGTGAAAGTGGACGTTGGTATTCGGCTAATGTTAAAAAGAGAAAGGATTTTTCATGCAGAAAGGCTGTTTTCAACTGCTCAATAGTATCACTGACAGGACTGTTTCTTCCAGGGTAATGCTCTTTTTTTTGTCATTATTATTATTCTACATGATCTTTTATTCTTCCCTTACCTATGCACAGATTTATCCTATTATTGGCTATCCTTTTCCTATTTATCAAAGATCAGTACCAGGGGAAGTGTTGATCCGTTTTAAAACGGGAACACCCACTGCCCGGATAGCTGAAGTACTCCAACGCTATGGTTTGTTGCAAATATCCGGAAGCCCCTTTAGCGGGCTCCGGAGGACGGCTGCTACAGCAGGTGTTAGTGGAGAATTAATTCAATTTTTATTTCAGGAGCCTCAAGTTGCCTATGTTGAGTCCAATTTCATTAGAAGGGCCAATCAATTTATTCCCAATGACCCTTTGTATGAATATCAATGGCACTTGCAGATCAATGATCTTCCCCTTGCCTGGGAGTTATCAACAGGGGAAGGGGTAATTGTGGCAGTTCTTGATACAGGGGCGGCTTATGAGAACTATTTGAACTATTTACTTGCCCCGGATCTGGCCAATACTAGTTTTCTCCCGGGGTTTGATTTTGTGAATGATGATTACCATCCCAATGATGATAATCGACACGGAACTCATATTACCGGCATTATAGCCCAATCAACCCATAATCAATTGGGAGGTGCAGGGGTTGCCTTTAATAGCACTATCCTGCCTGTAAAAGTGTTGGATTCTTCAGGATCAGGTGATGTGTCTACTATTGTTAACGGGATTTATTGGGCGGTAAATAATGGCGCCCAGATTATTAATTTGAGCTTTGGTTCGGTTGGCGATCCTTCTGCTGCAGAGGAGGAGGCCATTAACTATGCCATAGAGCAAGGTGTCGTGGTTATGTGCTCAGCAGGGAATGAAGCAACCAATGAGGCTCATTTCCCCTCTTCTTACCCGGCTTCTATTTCAGTAAGTGCTACACGTTTTGATAATCAGTTTGCCGATGCTTATTCAAATTATGGACCGGACATTAATTTGGCCGCCCCTGGAGGGGACCTTTCCCTTGATCAGGACGGCGATGGAAGCCCTGACGGAATATACCAGCAGACCTATGCAAGTAGTAATTTAAAATCCTTTGATTATCTCTATGCTGAAGGCACCTCAAGCGCCTGTGCTTATGTTTCCGGTGTGGCGGCCCTGGTTTTGTCTCGCGGAATGGGGAATCTTACCGGGTTACAGGTTAGGGAAATATTAGAGGGTACGGCCATTGATGCCGGCCTTCCAGGGTGGGATGAGTTGTATGGATGGGGGATAGTAAATCCCTTTGCCGCTCTTTTGGCTGTTGATGCTTTATTAGGTACACCACCGGTACCGGCGGCAGTAACCGAAGGATTTTTTCGCCCTTTTGCAGTGGACCCTCTCTTACAAGCTTATTCTCCTCTCGGTTTGGCTGATTTAAACTTGGCTGCCAGATCATCAGCAAGTTCTTTTTTCCCTGTGGCCAATTTAGCGAACACGCTTTCTTTCCTAAATCCTTTCTCTTTTTTGACCACAGACATTAATAAGACAACCTCAAGGACCTCGGCAACTGCATTTCAACAGAGTTCAGGGTCATTTAGATCCCTTGGCCTTGGCGCCCTTAATCTTTACTCTGAATTACTCTTTAATCCCTTTTCCTCTTTTGGAATAGGAGATACCTTACGGTATTCTCAATCCTCTATAATAAATAATCGGTTTTCTTTAAACAATATGTATAATACTTTTGGACCCGGGTTATCCTTAGCGCCGGCCCCCTATCTATTATTCCCCTGGTTTTTTTAAAACCGGGGGTTTTTTTAACGAGGCGAGCCGCTAAAAATGAAGCTTTACCAGATCAGTATGGACCATTAGTTCATTGGTGGTTAAATCCGGAATGACCCTAAATGTAGGAGTATGAAAACATACTTTATTATTTTTAATTTCAGCTACTCCTTTGTATTCCATAGCAATCCCAAAAGTGGCGCCAACTACCCCTCCAAGAACAGCCCCTGTTCCAAAGTTTTTAAACCAGTCTTTACTATCAGCTTGAGCTACGGAAAAGGCTAATCCCAGGACGCCACCGATAGCCATACCATAGAGGGTAGCAATAAAAACGTTGCGCAGAGGATCAACTGTTTCAGCGCTATTAGCTGCAGACTTTTGAGGAATGAAAAGATTGAATCCAAGAAGCATACATAGGATAACTAAAAAACATACCAATTTTTTCATTGTAATGCTCTCCTTCCTTCTTTTGACCTTATATATAATTAATAAGCATGCGAATTTTTCCGCAACATCATAACAAAATAATTACTTATCGTCAAAATCTTTTTTTGTGAACTTTTTTTTTTGGATAATCTTGTGAGAGAAGAGAATTTATGGAATAATACGTTCAGAGTTCAGAGTTCAGCAAAATTTTTAACCTGTGACCGCCTCCGAGCAAGATAAATGGAACAAAGACAACCCTGAACGTTGAACCCGGAACCTTTGAACTTTTACAAATCTGTTAATCAGACCTGGAGAAGAGAATGAAACCATCTGATAAGGGAGTATTAATCGTTTTTGAGGGTATTGACGGCTCGGGTAAAACCACGCAAGCCGTGCGGATACATAATCGACTTGGAAAAATGAATTTACCGGTGGTATCTTTTAGTGAGCCTACCAGAGGAGAATATGGAAAGCGACTTCGAGAAATAATGCATCATGGAAGACAGAACATAACTCCTCAAGAAGAATTCGAGTTATTCTTGCAGGATCGAAAAGAAGATGTTCAAAAGAATATTTTACCTGCTTTACAAGAAAACAGGATAATAGTGATGGATCGATATTATTTTTCTAATATGGCCTATCAGGGGGCCCTGGGACTAGAGGTGAAGTATATACAGACAGTGAATGAAAAAATCGCCCCAAGACCTGATCTGGTGATTATTCTTGATCTGGATGTACTAACAGGGATTCATCGCATTAATACTTTTCGCGGAGAAAAGGAGAACCATTTTGAAAAGTCAGCATACTTAAAAAAAGTAGGGAAAATCTTTGATCAGATGAAAGGGGATTATATTCAACATGTTCAGGCCTCCCTTCCTTTGGAGGAAGTAAACGAAGAGATTGATTCTTTAGTGATGAGCATAATAAAGGAGAAACATTTTCTTCTGAATACTCATTGATGAGAAAATGCTCCGATAAAGAAATGTTGAAATATAATGTTGAAATACATAGAAGAGGGAAAATGAGAGGATATGGATAATAAAATGCTGCATAAATAAAATGAAACGTACATGCCGGCAAATGGCGGCAATAAAATCTTCGGCCTCATAGACTGCAAAATTTTTTTTATTTTTGCTATAACCTTCCAAGCATTTCTCATGTAATCTTCAAAAGCTTCCGGAACAGCAGCTTTCAAGTCACTGAACTGAGGGAAATATCTACAATGGGTCTTATCGGCCTTGGTCTGTTTCCAGAGCTTTTCTATTGGATTATAATCTGGAGAATAGGAGGGAAGTTGATGGCAAAACAAGCGCCCTTCTTGCTTTTTTAAAATAACTGCCCCAAGCTCTTTGCTCTGCTTTAAAATACTTGGCCAGGTCTGCTCTTGCCATATTTTACGCTTTTTTTCATTTTCATCATCAAGATGGTCTGAGACAAACTTTGCCTTCTGCCAAGACAGCCCCATCTGCTTTAACAGCTCAGGAATGTATTTGACTGCATGAAAGAGGT
>JAUWIR010000586.1 GCA_030605265.1 Pseudomonadota bacterium
AAAAATTACAAACTCCCATGGAATCTTCCCTTATTCTGAATGCGGACATAATGGATCGAGCTCAAGAAGCTTTATCCCCTCATCAACAATTACAGATACACTCTAATTTTTCTGAGGAAAATTTTGAAGAATGTGTCAAAAAGGCCAAGGAATATATATCAGCAGGAGATATTATTCAGGTCGTTCTTTCACAACGCTTATCCTGTCAAATAACCTGCAGCTCTTTTGATATTTACAGGGTGCTTCGCCTGTTAAATCCTTCTCCCTATATGTATTATTTAAAATATAAAGATGTAAAAATTGTTGGCGCCTCACCGGAACTTTTGGTAAGGGTCGTTGACGGGCTTGCTGAAGTAAGGCCGATTGCAGGAACACGGAAGAGAGGAAAAACTGAAGAGGAAGACCGGTTTCTTGCTGAAGACCTGTTAGCAGATCCCAAAGAAAGAGCAGAGCATATAATGCTGCTTGATTTGGGACGAAATGATTTGGGAAGAGTTTGTCGGCCCGGCACGGTCCAGGTGACCGAGCAAATGGTCATTGAGAAATATTCTCATGTAATGCATATTGTCTCAAATGTGAAGGGCATTTTACAAGATGGTAAAGATTGCTTTGATACCTTACAGGCCTGCTTTCCTGCCGGTACTGTTTCAGGGGCCCCAAAAGTGAGGGCCATGCAAATCATTGAGGAATTAGAGCCCATAAAAAGGGGTATCTATGCGGGGGCTGTAGGGTATTTTGGCTTTTCCGGAAACATGGATACCTGTATCACTATTCGAACGATCCTTATTAAAGGGAAAAAAGCTTATATTCAAGCAGGAGCGGGGATTGTGGCGGATTCCGATCCCCGGATGGAATATCAGGAAACCTTAAATAAAGCTCAAGCCTTATTGGAGGCAATTAGAAAGGCCCAAAATGGCTAAAGTTTTGATGATTGATAATTATGATTCCTTTACCTATAATATTGTTCAGTATTTAGGGGAATTAGGAGCTGAAGTATTAGTCTTTCGTAATGATCAAATAACTATTAATCAGATCAAAGAGCATTCACCTGAAAGAATAATAATATCCCCTGGACCCTGCACGCCATTGGAAGCCGGGATCTCTAATGAAGTGATAAAAACCTTTGGCCCCTCTATCCCTCTTCTTGGCGTATGCCTCGGGCATCAATGCGTAGCCTATTGTTTTGGGGGTGATATTGTCAGGGCAAAACGGTTAATGCACGGCAAAACCTCCATGATCTACCATACTGAGAAAGGGATATTTAAGGGGATGGGGAATCCCTTTGTGGCTACCAGATATCATTCATTAATCGTAAAAGAAGACACCTTGCCTTCGTGTTTGGAAATTACCGCCAAGACCAAAGAAGAAGAAATTATGGGTATTTGTCATAAAAAGTTCCCTATCCTCGGGGTCCAGTTTCATCCGGAGTCCATTTTAACTAAAGAGGGCAAATTACTTTTAGCCAATTTTTTAAAGTATGAGATAAATGAGGGGAAAATTTAGGGCCTTTCCTGAAATTTACTTAGGACCTTTTGGGGCCGGACCTTTCCTCATTTTACAAGGAGGGCAATTTGATGATTAAAGAGGTTATAAATAAGGTAGTTGATAAAAAAGATCTCTCTCGTCAGGAAGCAATAGAGGTTATGAATTATATTATGGAAGGTGAAGCTACCGATGCTCAAATTGCTAGTTTTTTAACAGCCTTGCGACTAAAGGGAGAAACCATAGAAGAAATTACCGGGTTCACCCAAGTAATGCGGGAAAAGGCAGGCAAAGTATCTATTGAAGGCATGGTAATTGATACTTGCGGGACTGGGGGCGATAGATCAAATAGTTTTAATATTTCTACAACCGCAGCTTTTGTTGCTGCAGGGGCCGGCGCTGTAGTGGCTAAGCACGGCAACCGATCTGTATCAAGCAAGTGTGGGAGCGCTGATTGTTTATCAGCTTTGGGGATTGATATTATGGTAGGTCCGTCGGTTGTGGAAAAATGTCTCAAGGAAACAGGGATAGCCTTTTTCTTTGCTCCATTGTGGCACAAATCCATGAAATACGCCATTGGCCCAAGAAGAGAAATTGGCATACGGACAGTATTCAACATATTGGGTCCTCTCACTAATCCAGCCGGGGCACAATACCAGCTTCTCGGGGTTTATGACGGGAAGTTAACAAATTCCCTGGCTAAGGTCTTAAAAAATTTAGGCAGTAAAAAGGCCATGGTAGTGCATGGACTGGATGGAATGGATGAAATTACCATTACTGATAAGACGAAAGTGTCTGAAGTGAAAAATGGTCAGGTTATTGATTATGAATTAGACCCAAAAGATTTTGGGTTTTTTTTAGCTGGAAAAAAGGATTTATGTGGTGGGTCGAGTGAGGAGAATGCCAAATTAATATTGGGGATTTTAAAAGGAGAAAAAGGTCCGGCCAGAGATATTATTCTGCTAAACGCAGGGGCGGCGATTTATGTCTATGGAAAAGCGGATAATTTGGCGGAAGGAATTAAATTAGCTGCACAATCGATAGATACCGGAGCTGCTTTAGAGAAGTTAAATCTATTTCGGGATTGTATTGAAAAAGCAAAAAAAAGCTAAACATATAATAATTCACCACGGAGGCACGGAGGCACAGAGGAAGCTTGTTGTTTGATTTTTCTCTGTGCCTCCGTGTCTCCGTGGTGAGCTGACGTTAATCTATTTAGAAATCAAATGCTGGTGCAAATAATAGCTGATAAGAAAAAGGAAGTTTATCAAAGAAAATTAGCCATTCCTCTTGAGGTATTGCAAAGCAAGGGAAAGGGTCTAAATCAGCCGCGAAGTTTTGGGAAGGCTTTAAAAATAGCACAAAAAATATCGATTATTGCTGAAATTAAAAAAGCCTCTCCATCGAAAGGAATCATTCGGGAGGATTTTGATCCTCCAGGCATTGCCAAATGCTATGAGAAATGTGGCGCTGCCGCAATATCCGTATTAACTGATAAGAAATATTTTCAAGGCGATCTAGCTTTTCTTGAAAAAGTAAGAGCTTCCAGCTCACTTCCCTTACTTCGAAAAGATTTTATCATAGATAGCTACCAGATATTTGAAGCCCGTCTTGCAGGGGCCGATGCCATTCTTTTAATAGCCAA
>JAUWIR010000444.1 GCA_030605265.1 Pseudomonadota bacterium
GTGGTATGCTCGGTGGCATGTATGGTGGTATGCTCGGTGGCATGTATGGTGGTATGCTCGGTGGTGGCCTATATGGCCTCTTAGGTCTGTTTTGTGGTATGCTCGGCGGCATGTATGGTGGTTTAGGCGGAATGAGCAGTTTATATAGTATGCTCGGCATGTCTTCTTTGCTGGGCGGGCTTGGATTGACTTCGTCCTCCACACCTGCAGCAGCAGTAGCAGTAGCAGTAGCAGCAGAGCAGACTGGAACATGGGTTGGAACGTGGACTACCGCCGCAGGCATTACAGGCGATGCAACTTTAAATATTGTTGAAGATCCACTTACTGGTGCAGCCACCGGATTTCTTGTGCTTGTATACAATACCTTCTTAGGCGCCGGGGTAACCGTGAACGGTTCTCTTTCCAATAATTTAGTTGTTCTCGGAGGATCCGTACCCTGGAATCCTAAGCCAGTTACTTTAGAGATAAGCGGATGGCTCCTCACTCCGGACCATATTAATGGAACATATCAGATAACCGATTATCAAGGAGGAAGTATCAAAGTCTTAGAAACCGGTGTTCTTGATTTAGTGCTTCTGCCGTCGTTGATAGCTCCAGTGCCAATACCAATCCTTTAATTACTTGCGCCAGTGACTGCTCCTATACCAGCTATATCTCTTTACCATCGGTTGTGCCTGCTCCTTTAGTTGTCAATGCTCCAGCAACAATACTTATTGCACAAACGGGCACGATTCGCTCTCTCATTCCATTCTGCCTATTCATTTTTTAAGTTGAATGGAATGAACCCGGGGTTATTATCATAACCCTGTTTTGCCGGGCCCATCGGAAAATTTTTTCTGATGGGCCTTTTTTTTAGATTAGAGTTTTCCTATGTTGATACATCCGGAAATACCGATAATCAAAACCTATCAGGGAAATTGGAATTTAATAAAGAAGAAAAGAAAAACAGATACTACACAAAAGCTAATGCCCTCTACACCAAAGATAAAGAAGAAGAAACCGCCAATAAATGGTCTTTGGAAATGAGGGGAGAAAGAACATTCAGTAAAAAATTTTTTGGATTTATAGGCGCAAACTATATTACTGATAAATTTTCAGGTTACGATTATCGGGCATCTATTGGACCTGGTTTGGGTTATGATATCATAAAAATTGAAAAGCATTATTTAAAAAGCTTTCTCTCGTCTCTTTATAATTCTGATAAATCTTCTGAAGGCGCTCAAAAATCCGATTCCTATCTTTCGGGTAAAGCTGCTGTAAATTATACATGGCAATTTAAGGAAAATTTAAAATTCAAGCAATCCTCCGACTATCTCTTCTCCTTCAAAAATGAAAAAAAGTATTTTATTAATTCCGAGACAGCCCTAGAGGCCAAAATAAACGCCAAACTCTCTCTGGGAATAAGTTATCTCATTAATTATCAAAGGTTACTCCCCTCAGATGAAATTGACAGCAAATAGAAACATTTTGATAAAAATTTCACCTCCTCCATCATTATTGATTTTTAAATCCCTGGTCTGCTTACTCTTTTTGTAAAACCAGATTAAGAGATTCTTCCCAATGGGGAAGACGCAGTCCGAACATTTTTTCAATGAGCTGACAGCTCAAAACCGAATAGGCAGGGCGTTTAGCCGGGGTAGGATAATCCTTGGTAGAGATGGAAATTATTTTTTTAACTTTATGGTTTTTTTTCTCCGGATCATTTTCTAAAATAGCCCGGCAGAACTGAAACCAATTGGTTTCTCCCTTTGAAGTCAAGTGATAAAGCCCACCCTTTTCCTTTAAAAAATTTGGAAGGTCTTTTATTCCCTGAGCTAATATGAGGGCAGTTGCCTCAGCCAGGGTACGACACCAGGTAGGGCTGCCCACCTGGTCACTGACCACTCGGATTCCCTCCTTTTCTTTGGCCAAACGTAACATGGTTAATAGGAAATTTTTACCTCGCCCTCCATAAATCCAACTTGTCCTGAAGATAAGATGTGGGACCTTCTCATTTTGAATATTTTGGTCCCCTTCAAGTTTTGATTTTCCATAAACACTTAAGGGGCCGGTTTTATCCTGTTCCATGTAAGGTAAATTTTTTTGACCGCTATAAACATAATCAGTTGAGTAATGAACTAAGACAGCGCCTATTTTTTTAGCTTCCCGGGCGAGGATGCCAGGGGCTTGGGCATTGATGGCCAAAACTTTTCCAGGTTCATCTTCTGCTTTATCAACAGCAGTATAGGCTGCAGCATTAATAAGCAGATTTGGCTTTATCTCTCTAACAAGGGCTGTTATCTGTTCAGGTTGCGCCAGATCAATTTCAGGGAAATCAAAAGCGGCTACTTCCCCTAAAACTGATAATGTCCTATTCAGCTCCCAGCCGACTTGTCCCTTTTGCCCAATAAGTAAAATCTTCATTTCTCCTCCCCCTTCCATTTGGGGAGGTTTCCCTTGGCTTGTTGGGACAAAAAAGGATAGGAAGCATCTTTTTCTGATACGAGCGGTTTTTGTAAAGGCCAGTTGATGGTCACCTCAGGATCATCCCAGCGTATACCCTGTTCATCCACCGGACTATAAAAATCTGAACACTTGTAAATCACCTCAGCTTCTTCACTTAAAACACAAAAACCATGAGCAAAACCCTCAGGAATAAAAAGTTGCCGATGATTCTTTTCAGAGAGAGTAACCCCCACCCATTTGGCAAAAGTAGGAGAGCCCAGGCGGATATCAACAGATACATCAAAAATCTCACCTCTAATTACATAAACTAATTTTGCTTGAGGTCTATTTATCTGATAATGCAATCCTCGTAATACACCCTTTTTGGAATGAGAGTGATTATCCTGGACAAAAACCCTCTTTATACCTGCCTCTTGATACTTTTGTTGATGAAAGGTTTCCATAAAAAAACCTCGCTCATCATTAAACACTTTTGGTTCTATAAGGAAAACTTCCTTCAGTAAAGTAGGTAAAATGGAAATCATAGTTATAACCTGTTATACCCTTTTTTTAAAATGGTAAAAAAGAATAGAAGAGGAATTTTACACTAAATAGCAAAATTTCTCAAAGAGAAAATAACAAAAGGACCTTTTGGAAAATGGATAAGCCGCTAAGTGGATCAATATTGAGGGTGATTGCACAGCAATTCGAATTATGAAACCTATGTCTAAAAAAAAATATAATTTACCGCAGAGAACGCTGAGAACGCTGAGTTTGTCTTATTTTCTCTCTGCGAACTCTGCGTTCTCTGCGGTGAAAAATTGTTACCTTGATCCAAATCATATCAAAGTGAGAATTGCTGGTGCTTGCAAGGATATCATGTGGAAGGGGTTTAAGCGGACTTTCTGCTATTAGCTGTTTTTCTTGATTGTAAGATATTATTCTTGAAAACAGGATTATTAATTCCTAACGTGAGTTTACGAATTAGCAGAAGCAAGGCATAGTTAAGCTTTTATTTTCAATCAATTATACCTATCCCTTCCTGCCCCCCAACTTTTATTTACTGAAACTCTCTTTATTTTCAGGTTGACACAGCCATATTTATAATGTTATCCTCCCCAACTAGGTGGAGGGGAGGATAAACCGTGGCTTATATTACTAAAAAGAGAATCAAAGGCATCACTTATTACTATGCTGAAGAAAGTGAATGGAAAAATGGAAAGTCACATAGAAAATGGCGGAAATATCTCGGCCCTCTCCCAAAAATCATTGCCACATTGGAAGGAGCTGAGTCTCCACCAAAACCGAAATATGCTGAAATATTTGAACTTGGTTGCCCATCTGCCTATTTACATATCGCTGAAGAAATTAAGGCAATCCAAATTATTAACAGCATCCTTAACAAACGAAATCAGGGATTAAGTATTGGATTCTATGTGACTTTGGCTGCTATTAATAGGGGGATAGCTCCCACGAGTAAACGCTCCATGTGGAGCTGGTTTCAAAATACAATTCTTTTGCGTATGTTTACCGAGGCAAATAAAGCTGCTCTTTCTTCCCAACGATTTTGGGACAATATGTCAATATTGAAGGAGGAAAAGATACAACAGGCATGGATGAAACTCATAAATTCCGTCTTGGACAAAGAAAGCATTGATCTATCCTGTGTATCTTTTGACGGCACCAATTTCTATTCGTTTATTGGTTCATTTAACATGCGTTGTTCTCTGGCGAAACGGGGAAAAAACAAACAAGGCCGTAGAGATCTCAGGCAGGTAAATTATGCTCTGTTCTGCACCAGGAAGGATCATTTGCCTTTATACTTTGATATATACGAGGGGAACAGACATGATTCGAAAGAGTTTGGTGTGGTTATTGAAAAATTTTTTCGTGCTTTTGCACACAGAAA
>JAUWIR010000587.1 GCA_030605265.1 Pseudomonadota bacterium
ACATTGACTAAATTCGCCTCTTGTGCATTTTTCAGGATATAGGCGGTAACTGATTTATTATCATTTACCGGAGTGGTATTCGGCATACAGGCAAGAGAGGTTATCCCTCCAGCTGCGGCAGCCAGACAACCTGTATAAATAGTTTCCTTATCCTCTCGTCCCGGCTCTCGCAAATGAACATGCATATCAATCAACCCTGGTACTACTAATTTCCCTGAAGCTTTGATCACCTGAATATCCGAATGGGATGGAATATCTTTTTCAACAGCAGCAATCTTTTCCCCTTCAATTAATAAATCAAAAAGCCCTGATATTTTATTTACCGGATCAATTATATGTCCGCCCTGAATGAGTAGTTTCAACTTTCGCCTCCTAAAATAAGGTAGAGCAAAGCCATACGAATGGCTACTCCATTGGTTACCTGATCGAGAATGAGTGAAATGGGTGCATCAGCTACTAGCGGGTCAATTTCTATTCCTCTATTGATGGGCCCGGGATGCATAATTAATATTTCTTTTCTTAAGGGTTTTAATTTTTCCATGGTTATACCATAGAGTCTGGCATACTCCCTAATTGAGGGAAAGAAAAGTTTATTTTGTCTCTCCAATTGAATTCGCAAAAGGATAATAACATCACAATCCTTAATACCTTTTTCTAAATTGTATTCCGTGGTCACTCCTAACTTTTCTATGTAAGGGGGAAGGAGGGAGGGGGGACCTATTAATTTCACCCTGGCGCCCATTTTCGTCAGGGCGTATATATTGGATCGAGCAACACGACTATGTAAAATATCTCCTACTATGGCTATTTGTAAATTTTCAATTTTTCCTTTATGTTCTTGAATTGTCAATAAATCCACTAAGGCTTGGGTCGGGTGCTCATGTGCCCCGTCTCCTGCATTGATAACAGAGAATTTTGCTTCCCGGGCCATAAGATGTGGGGCGCCGGGAGCAGAGTGTCTGAGGACAATGATATCCGGATTCATGGCCTCAAGGGTTTTGGCCATGTCCTTAAGACTTTCTCCCTTGGTGAGAGAACTAGTGGATGGGGAGATATTGATGGTATCGGCGCTGAGTCTTTTGCCGGCAATTTCAAAAGAAATTCTCGTCCTTGTGCTTGGTTCATGAAAAAGATTAATTACTGTTTTTCCTCGAAGAGTAGGGACTTTTTTTATAGGGCGGGTTAAGATTTCCTTAAAGGATTCAGCTGTATCCAGAATAGCACGAATTTCTTCTTTGGTTAACTCCTGGATACCTAGTAGATTTTTTCTTTTAAACAAAATATTTCAACTCTCTATAGTCTATATCCTGACTGAAGGGTGTGATAAATTTTTTTGATTAACTGTATTTATATCATGTTTATCCTGTTATCCAGTCAAATATTTTTTTTATAAGTTTACCATCTCGTTTTTTCCGGAAAAGGCAGAAGGAGCACTGCATCTTGTTTCTCAACTTCTTCCAGGGTCACTTTGATAGATTTATTCTGGATGGTCTTTAAAGTCAACCCTGTATAGTTCGCACAGATAGGCAACTCCCTATGTCCTCTATCAATGAGTACGGCCAACTTTATTGTTTTCGGTCTGCCTATATCCGTCAGCGCATCCAGAGCAGCTCGTATTGTCCGACCAGTATATAAAACATCATCCACAAGGACGATATTTTTATCATCAACGGAAAAATTAATCTCTGTTTTTTTTAAAACCGGCTTATATGATGAACTGCTGAGATCATCTCTATACAAAGTGGTATCAATTACCCCGATAGGGATGGAGGTTTTGGTAATAGAGTTGATGATGGTATTAATTCTTTTAGCCAGGTCAACCCCTCGTGAGCGAATCCCAATAAGACATAAATCAATAAGCGGCGAGCTTTCCTCGATAATCTGTTGGGCCAAAGTTTGTAAGGAGTTTTTAATGTCCTCTTTATTCATTATTATTATTTTTTCTTCCGCCATTATAAAAATTTTTTTCCTTCTTAGAGTTCGATGATAACTGTTTATTCTGTTTTAAAATATTCTATGGTTTCTTTTAATCCCTCATTTAGAGAGTTTTTAGGACTCCAACCCAAGACATTTTTTGCTTTCTGTGGATCAATGACACTTCTTTTTTGTTCCCCTTTTTTTTCAGGGCCATGTTTTTCTTCTATTTTTGCTTTGGTCAATTTTTTCATTTCCTGAAAAAGTTGATTTACGGACGTTTCCATACCGGTGCCAATATTAAAAGTATCATTTTCAGAGAATTGTAAAGCAGCTAGATTGGCGTCTACAACATCCATAACATAAACAAAATCTCGGGTCTGTTCGCCATCGCCATTAATGATAGGAGCTTCTCCACGAAGCATGGGTTTTGTAAATATAGCCACTACTCCTGCTTCACCGTGTGGATCTTGCCTCGGCCCATATACGTTGGCGTAGCGAAGTATAACATAACCAAGATTATAGATCTGCTGATAGTAATAAAGATACTTTTCTACACTTAATTTAGCGACCCCATAAGGGCTGATAGGGCGAGTCGGATGTTTTTCATCAGCAGGAAAATAATCCTGTTCGCCATAAATGGCCCCTCCGGTAGATGCAAAGATCACTTTTTTTATCCCATGGGTTACTGATAATTTTAATAGATGAAGAGTGCCAAAAATATTAATATCAGCATCATAAATGGGGTCTTCCACTGATTTTCTGACATTTATCTGAGCAGCGTGATGGCAGAGTACGTCTGGTCTTTCTTGGGAAAATGCTGTATTAAGCCGTTTATCACGAATATCCAAATGGTAAAATTTAGCCTTTGGACTAATATTAGATCGTTTTCCTGTGGAAAGATCATCAATAACACAGACCCTATGTCCTGCTTCGATGAATTTATCAGTTATATGAGATCCGATAAATCCAGCCCCTCCAGTGACAAAAATTTTCATTTCATCTCCCTAGTTTTGACTTATCTTGTTTTTCATCCACTCAAAGGTCCTGGTTAGCCCTTCTTCTATGCTCACCTTAGGGGACCATTTTAAAATTTTTTCAGCTAAAGAAATATCCGGCTGCCGCACTTTAGGATCATCAACAGGAAGAGGGTGAAAAATGAATTTACTTTTTGATTTGACAATACTGCATAATATCTTGG
>JAUWIR010000415.1 GCA_030605265.1 Pseudomonadota bacterium
GGGACCGGTGTATAGGCTTTTGTAAAAGTTACGCCCCCTTTGGCCAAAGCGTCAATGCCGGGGGTTTGAATGTTTCTGTATCCATAGCAACCAAGGTGATCAGCTCGCAGGGTATCAACTGTTATTAAAAGAAGATTGTATTCCGGCGCCTTGGTTTTTAGGATCTTCCGGAATGGAGTGCATCCTTGCACCAATCCTGAAAAAAGGATAAAGAGTAAAGGGATAAAAAAGTTGCTTTTTTTCATTGTTTGGCGCTTTTTATTGCTAAAGCCCTATCCAAGAGGATCTGCGCTTCTACATGTGCAGGATTTAATTGGGTCACCTTTTGAAGTGATTCAATCGCTTTATCTACATTTCCTTTCATTAAATAAGTATAGCCCAATCCATAATATCCCAGAGGATTTTGAGGGTGAAATTGAGCGGCTTTTTGATAATATTCAATTGCTTGGTCATGTTCTCCTGAATTGAAATATAAAATAGCTAAATTTACCATTGCTTCAAGGCATGAGCCGGACATTTCCAGCCCTTTTTTATATTCTTCTTCTGCTTTTTCCATAAACCCTAAAGCATAGTAAGTCATCCCTAAATTTACATGCAATTGGAGATTATCAGGATTTAACTCCTGAGCCTTAAGATAGATTTCTTTGGCACGATCATATTTTCCCTGATGGTAATAAACAACCCCAAGATTTATATAGGCTTCAAGATTTTGAGGATCGATCAGGAGGGCCTTTTCATATTCCGAGATACCTTCATCAAATCTTTGCTGATTGAAATAGGCTATTCCAAGATTCACACAGCAGGCGGCATTGTGGGGATTGAGTTCAAAAGATTTTTGATATGCTTCTATGGCTAAATCAGTTTGTCCCAATTGATAGTAAGCGATCCCTAAATTATAGTGTACTTCTGCAGAGGGACTTAATTGATTAGCTTTATTAAATTCTTCAACAGCTTCGGTAAATTTCCCTGTCCTTACATAAATAGTCCCCAGGCAACTGTAAATTTTGTGCATGTTAGGGTCTATTTTCCCGGCTTCCTCAAGTTCGGCTAAGGCCTCTTCATACAACCCTTTCCCGATATAAGCGGAGGCTAAATTAACTCGTCCCTCCAAATGCTCTGGGTGCAATTTTAATAAAGATTGAAATTTTTCAATAGCTTGATCGAATTTTCCTGTACTTATAAAGACACTTCCCAGGTTATTGTAAGCGTCAACAAAAGAGGGGTCCATTTGGTGTGATTTTTCAATATATTCCAAAGCTTTTTCATAATTTCCCAAAGCAAGATAAACACTGCCGATATTATTATAGGCTTTATGGTTTTGAGGATTTAAGGACAAAGATTTATCAAAATATTCCTTGGCCTTATCATACTGCTGCATACTGAAATAGACTACCCCAATATTTTCGACGGCCTCCACATATTCCGGATTTAAGTCCAAAGCTCTTCTGAATTGTTCTAAGGCTTTTTCGTATTGGCCAAGTTTATTGTAAACCGTGCCAAGATCATTATAGGCGCTTACATATTGGGGGTCCAGTCGGATAGTTTCATTGAATTCCTGGATGGCCAGATCGGTTTTTCCCTGCTGATCGTAAATATATCCTAAAACAAAATGAGCAAATACATCATTGGAATTTATTTTTAGTACTGTTTGAAATTGTTCGATCGCTTTTTCAGTATTGCCAATGGTGTAGTAATAAGTGGCCATGTTGAGAATATCCAGAGTATTTATCATGTCTTTTGGATCAGGGAATAATTCAAAAGAGGTCTCCTCTGAAAGCTGAGAAGAAACGGTGGCTACATAGCCTAAGCTTCGAAGCCGCTGAGCAGTGTCATTATCCATGGACACCTTTTTTGATTGTGTGTTTCCTGTTGAATGAATTTGTTTTTTTAAGGCCTCCATCTGCGCCTCAAGCTTGGTAACGATTTCTTGATTTTGTGAGTAGAGGTTGACCGTTTGTTTTCTGTCTTCAATCATATTATATAATTCTGCTCGTGGCGCTCGGATATACACCCATTCATCTGTCCGTATTCCCTCCAGCGGGCTCCAACCATGATTAAATAAGGGATAATAGGTTTCACAGAAGAACTGAGTGCGAGGGAAGCTGTTTTGCCCTTTCATTAATCCTGTTAAACTAATTCCCTGATAATCTTGTTCTGTTTCTCCCCCGACTATTTCCAGTAAGGTAGGGAAAATATCTATGATGGATACTTCTTGGGCAATTTCTACATTTTGGGGTAAGAGTTTGGGAAATCGGAAAATAAGGGGAACATGCAAAGTGGAGTCATAAATAAATATGGCATGGGTTTTTTCCCCATGATCTCCAAGACCCTCTCCATGGTCTGAGGTAAGTACAATGAGCGTTTGATCCCACTGGTTTAATTCTTTTAAAGTAGTAAAAAGCGCACCTATGGCCTGATCTACATAAGAGATTTCTCCGTCATAGAGGTTGTCCTTGTAATCAGTGGCAAAGGGTTCGGGAGGATCATAGGGTGCATGAGGATCAAAGCAATGAAGGAAAAGGAAAAAAGGTTTTTCATGGTGAGTTTTAAGCCATTTCTGAGCATCTGATACTGATTCGCCTGCTTTTCGCTCATTGTAAAGAAGCAGTGGCTGTGAGCTATCTTTTTTTAAATAGTCATTATATACATCAAATCCCTGATCTAAACCGAATCGACTATCTAAAACAAAGGCCCCAATAAAGGCGGAGGTCTGATATCCACGGATTTTTACTACTTCTGCTAAGGTAGTAAGTTCCGGAGGAGCTAAAAAGGTGCCATTGTTTCGTACCCCATGAGAGAGCGGATATTGTCCGGTCATCATGGATACATGGGCGGGTAAAGTCACTGGCACCGGCGTAAAACATTGAGAAAAAAGGACACCTTCTTCAGCCAATTGATCTATGTTGGGGGTTTGAATTTCTTTGTTCCCATAACACCCCAAATGATCGGCTCGTAAAGTATCTATACTAATAAAAACAATATTGCATGGCGGGGTTTGGACCTTTTCCGGTTTAACCATTTGGCGGCATCCAATAGTAGAAAAGATAATCAAAATAGACAGAAAAGCCGTAAAAAATGATTTAAGTCGCCTATTTTTTTTATTTATTCCAGGTAGCATAATGCATTTCTCCTTTTTTCTCCGTTAAAGATATTTTTTTTAGCGTAGTGCAGAATTTATGCCAAATAGTTTAAAGAGTATAACATTAAAGGAAAAAGAGAAAAATTACTTTATTTTAAAAGAATATTTTTTTCTTAAAGAAGATTGAAAGGTAAGAAGGAAAAAAATAATCTTTCCTTTGCCTAAAAATTTGTCATTTCTAAAGGGCTAAGGTAATAAATAGGTATATTATTATACATTGAATCGAAAATTTATGATGTCCCCATCTTGGACCTGATATTCCTTTCCCTCCAGACGTAAAAGTCCCTTGTTTTTGACTTGGACCATATCTTTAAATTGAAAAAAATCGTTATAGGAGACCACTTCTGCTCTGATGAACCCTCTTTCTATATCGGAATGAATCTTTCCTGCCGCTCTTTGAGCCGGAGTGCCTTTGGAAATAGTCCAAGCCCGCACCTCGTCTTTTCCAACAGTAAAAAAACTAACAAGATTCATCATTTCATAACTTTCGCGTATAAATTGAGAGCGAGCTGATTCTTTAATTCCCATTGCTTTTAAAAACTCTTTTTGCTCTTCCATAGGGAGTTGACTAATTTCTTCTTCAATTGAACCCATGATTTGCATAAGACGCAGGTCATTGTTTTGACAAAATGTTTGCATTGAGGTGTAACTTTGAGTTTCGATTCCGGGTTCTGCAATATTAATAACTACCAGGGCTGGTTTTATACTTAAAAAAGCAAATCCGGCAATTTCTTTTTTTTCTTGTTCTGATAATTTTATTAAGCGCAAGGGAAGCTCTTGCTCAAGATGGGTATGTATTTTTTCCAGGATCTGAATTAAAGTGGGGCTTTTTCGCTCTTTTTTTAGACGATCAAGAGATTTATCAACAATAGCAAAATCTGAAAACAAAAGATCGCTCTCTATTTTTTGTAAATCCTGCAAAGGGGAGCAACTTTCTACTCCATTATCAAACCCTCTAATGACTAATACTAAAGCTTCCATATACTTTAGGGTTTCAAGATTTTTTTGAAAAGAATCTTTCATGGAAGGAGGAGTATCGGCAAAAGTGATTTCAGAAAAGGTTGTTTTTTTCGGTTGATAAATGTTTGCCAGAATATCAATCCGTTCATCCGGGACCCTGATAAGCCCGAGGTTGGGTTCGCTACCGGAAGAGTATCCCCCGGTTTTAGCTGCCTGTCCGGTTAGAGAATTAAAAATGGTTGTTTTCCCACTTCCCTGTAATCCCAAAATACCGACTTTCATTAGCTGTGCCTCCAAGAGAGAGGATTTATTATAAAAAGGATATAAAGATATTTGTAATTTTCAAAAAGACGATTGGATTGATTATACTCCAGGGTAAATTTGAGTCAAGCCCTGTAAGTGAAAAGCCGGCAATTCTGTTATGAAACCTGTGTCTTAAAAAAAATATAATTTACCGCAGAGAGCGCAGAGACCGCTGAGTTTTTTTATGTATCTGCGACCTCTGCGCTCTCTGCGGTGAAAAATTGTTTTTTTTATCCAAGTGCTGTCAAAGTGAGAATCGCTGGGTAACCCAAAATGCACTCTTTTTTTATGTAAATAA
>JAUWIR010000265.1 GCA_030605265.1 Pseudomonadota bacterium
AAATCAAATAGAATAAGAGCTTAAATTTTTAAATTGCCTGGTATCAACAGGTGCATTATCTGACGTTCCATCACCATCAAGGGTTATGGATAAAATTTTCGGGGGGACTGAATCAATAAACATAGTAGTAAATTGAACACTAACAGCACTACTTAATAGATTGTCGGCTAAATCGTGAGCTGTCTGTTCAATACTAACTGCATACCCTGTATTATAATCAAGCAGTTGCTGAAGAATAAGGGTGCAAGATGAGGTGTCCCCACTTTCCCATTGTATTTCAAAGGGGACCTCTGTCCCATCTCCAGTCTTATATATGGTTACCGCCCCTTTCACTGAATTGGGGTCCATTGACTCACTAAAGCCCAGATACACCATGGTATCAACTGGTACGGTATTGGAGGACTCACCATCAAGGGTCATGGATAAAATTTCCGGGGGGACTAAATCCCCAGAGATTATAGTTGTAAAATCGTAACTAAATGTCTCACAGAGGAAGTTTGCCTTTTTATCCATAGAAGCTCCATTCAAGGCAACGGTATAAGTCGTTGAAGAATCTAAGGGGTCCCCCGGATTAATGGTTAGATGTTTATCATTGGTATCCCAACTATATGTATAAGAGGGGATCGAAGGAGAAATGGAAAGATCATTTAACACCGAATCTTTATCCATTGGCTCAGTAAACCATATTTCAATGGGAGTCGTTGTATCAATACCTAACCCGGTTGGCCCAAAGGCATCTATATAAGGTCTAGCCAAGTCTATTTTGTTTAAGCCGGTTTCAGATCCAAACCATAGAGTACCCTGCCCATCCATCCAAAGGCAATAAATTTGATTATCCGTCAATTCGGAATTTTCCATAGTAAAACTTATCCATTCATTCCAGTTTGCACTTGCAGCAGAAATACCTTCTTCTGTAGCAAACCAATATCGATACTCATTACATAATCCGGCATCGACAACATCATAAACATCGTCACTCAATAATTGTTGATAGTTTGCAGTAGTTATATGATTTGGATCAGGCCTCGAGCCGTCTTGTGCGTAACGATATACCCCGCCTTCCTTGGTGGTCACCCATATAATATTGTCTGCATCGCAATATAAGGAGGATACGGTAATAGGGAAGTTGAAGGTATCAAAAAGACTTACTCCACCTTCTGTTTGTGTCTTATATATTTCCCAACCACCGCCAATCCACCATATTTCCGATCCATCAAAAGTAAGGGCCTCAACCCAATTTTCTGATAACAAATCACTGCTGTCAGCAAAGACCTCCCAGTTTCCATCTACTATTCTAATGACGCCACTATTTTGAGTAGCTACCCAGAGGGTATCATCACCATCCACCTCTAAATCATTGATATAATTATCTGGGGAATTCCCCTGATAGGTATTGTAAATAGGAATAGTAGTATCAAGTCCCCTGGTGTAAGTGTTAAATTTGGCAATCCCACCAGGATCCTCATTGTTAGCCAATGTGCCAATCCAAAGAAACTTATTAGAATCTAGCGCCATACTGGTAATAGTATTCCCACATAATCCGTCAGTTACTGTATAGTGATTTATTATTGCCTCGGATTGGAGATCAAATTCAAAGAGCCCCCCTCCTTCAGTGCCAATCCATAAATTATCTTGCAAACCATATACCATTGCCTTCACAGGATATGCAAAATTATAAACCTGGACCTCACCGATGGGGGTAGGGTTAGCTTTGGTGGTGAAGGAAAAACTATAGGGGACCATATCTTGAGGAGGAGCGCTTAAATCTTTGCCCTCAACCTGAACAGTAATTTCTTCTGAATACCCGAACGGATCTATGGGTTGATAGATGATCAAATAATAATCAAGCTGATCGTCTATTGCAAAGGCCGTCACCCCTATTCCATTTATTTTGAGATCTAAAGAATTTATATCTAAACCGGGAAATCCTTTTTCAATGTGTACTTCTATTTGGGGTGTGGTTGAAATATTTTCTGCATCTGCAAGGGGATAATTATATGAAACAAAGGGAAGGGTTACCGGGTAGGGTGGTGGCGATTGGTCTTTGGTAGTAAAAGAAAATTCAAAAGGTGATTGAAGAGATAATCCACTTTTATCAATTACTTCATTTTCGATCAACCACACAGTATATTTTCTTGCCTCTTCAAAAGAAGAGGAAGGCTGGAATAGTAGTTTTTGCTCACTGGTCCAGCTAAAGGCCCCTTCCATAGAGGGGGATATTCGAAAAGCATTTTGGGTGGAAGCCATATTCATGGGCTCACTAAATTCTATAGATATGGATTGATTTAATGAAATTTCAAGGGAATTTGGATCTTCTGTAAAAGGAGTATAGTCAGTGATCTGAGGATAATAGACTAAAGTGGTGAAAGAAAATTTGAAATTCTCTTCCATTTTATTTCCGGATAAATCCTCTGTTTGTTCACAAGAAATAGTAACAGTATATTTTTCTCCCTCCATTAATAATTCATTGGGAGTGAAAAGAAGCTTTTGGTTGGTGGGCCAGTCGATTTGGCCTTCAATAAATGGTTCTATAGTAAAAGCATTACCGGTTATACTTGTGTCCATCGGTTTAGAAAATTCTACTATTACACTGCTCTCAAGAGGAACAGCCGGGGTGTTTGGGTCAGGAGTGTCTGGTTGATATTGGGTAATTTCCGGGCGCTCATCACCACCATTACCACTAGAAGGAAGAAAGGAAATAGACGTGAAATTTTCTAAGCAATTCTGCTTATAACAAAACTGTGAGGAAGTAAGGACACCTTCTTGGACAGAGCGGATCCCGATAGTTGCCGATTGACCGAAACTAAAGTCATCATTTGAATTAAAGATGACATCTTTATAATGAAAAACAATCTCATTACTGCCCTCATAAAGGATTACTTCAAATGAAATATTGCCCTCAACTGAAGATAGTGCATGTTCCATTGAGTTCCATTGAACTATAAAGCGTTTTGAATCTCCTTCCTCATCCACCCAGGCATAAATTTTTCCATTTGGGGCAGGGGTTAAATCATCCCAATAGGGGGCAATTATATCCAATGGATAGTTCAAAAAAGCAAGATTATTATTAGAATAAAAAAAAGCCGAATTTGTTCCATAAGTCAAAAAACCATTGGAGGATACCTTAACCGTTTGAATGGCATTGCCAAAAAAAAGATAGGGAAATCCGATTTCAACTCTTTGGTAATCGTCATCTCTATCTATAGCCAGTAAGCAGCTGTTATCCGGCGGGTCCAGCCATTCATAGAAAGATGTATTCATTTCATAGGTAGTTTGCCCATGAACGGTTAAATGATGAAAAATAATGAAAACATGAATTGCAAGAAAGACAATTATTAAAGATTTGTTTCTCATATTCCCTCTCCTAACCTTATGTTTATTATTTAAAAATTTTTTTATAGATTATTTTAAATAAATATATCTCCTCTTATTATATCAAATGATCAGATAAAACACATAAATAAATACAAATTTTCCCCGGTATTTTAAATATAGCAAAAAAGATGCCAAAAAAATAAAAATCATTTTTAATTTAATTCCATACCAAACATTCATAGCTATCCGAGCCGCCACGAATTATGAAAATTATATTTTTTATATAGTTGTATTGTTATTTTAGGAACAAAAAAGTGAATTGGAAAAAAATGAAATAAAAGACCGAAAAGTACCCATGTTTTCAAATCCTTTTTCTTCATCGATTTTGCCCATTTAGTTGAAAAAATAATCTATAATCATAATTTTTTATGGTGGCTGTTGGAAGGTTCGTTCGAAGACTATAAAAAAGATCAGTTGTTATCCTTTAGGATAGTCACACGATGGAAAGGAAGTTCGGTAAGATAGATGTAATCTTTCTGCCCTATGAAAATATTTGATAACCCCTTTAATTCTTTTTTACCTCCCTTATCATAGATATATTTAACAACACCCAAAAAATTTCCCTCGCTGTCAAACACCTGAATTACGGATAAGACAATGTCGGTGATATATATTTTGGATTTACTATCAAGGGCCACTCCGGAAATCCGCAAAAATTTGCCAACCCTTGAACCGGTTTTTCCTATAGTAAAAAGCAATTCCCCCTTAGGGTCGCATACCTGAATCCTATTGGCCAGCCCTTCTAAAATATATATCCTTCCCTGTTTATCAAATCGAATATGCGCAGTAGTTGGATATCGTCCCTGCTCAGGTCCGCCCAGAGGATAGAGATATTTCCCTGAGGCATCATGGACCCAGATATGCCCGTTGGCAGTATCACTGATATAGACCTTATCTTCTTTATCAATAGCAATATGGGAAGGGGCAGTATCTTGTTTTTTATCTTCCTCGGTAAGTCCTTGAGTAGAGGAAAAAGAGGATAAAAATTTTCCCTTTTCATTAAAGACCAAGATTTTTCTTCTTAAAACATCACAAACATATATCTCATCCTTACTATTAATGGCGATCCCACAGATATAAGATGAAAAATTATTTTTGTTTTTACCCTTTTGACCAAATTTAAAGAGAAATTCTCCCTTTTCATTAAAAACCTGAATTTCCTCTTTAGAACCGGAATACACTATATACAAATGCCCCTTTGAATTTTGAGCAATATATACCGGGGTCCCGCCAACTTCATCGGTATCTTGGATATCTTTCTGAGAATACCCATACATTTTGCCGATTACCTCAATCTTTCGGTCTTTAACTACCGTCTTTTGATCATCCGCAGCCAAAGACAAAGAAGACATGGCAAAAAACAAAAGGATTAGACATACTACATAAATGTTTTTTTTCATTTTTTTTTCTCTGTAAAAGAATTGAGCCGTTAATTGTTGCTAAACTATCAAAAAACAAAGTGGAAGTCAATGAACAATATGGTTTCCTAATTACATAAACCTTTTTGTTGCAGTTTCAAATATAATTCCCTGGCTTTATTTAAGGTACGGAAAATAATAGAAACACTTATTGTCGCCCCTGTAACAGAGTCAAATTCGGGCTGAAAACGATGCTGTTTGGTTAAGTTTCTGCCTATAATTTTTTCTTTCAGTTTTTGCTCATCCTCTGTGGTAATAGGGATATTTCCATATTTTGTTATATATAGTGGAAGAAAATCTTTTATTACCCCCTTTTTATCAAATAGCAATAAAAAATACACTGGGTGACAAAGATCACAAACCGGGGACCTATAGAATACTTTAGCAAATATCCGATCACTCTTATTAAAATCGATTATATATATCTGTTCGGAATGAGATAAAGAAAATTTCGTAATGATAGGGTTATATTTTTTCTGTGGATCAAGACAAGCAATAATTTTTTCTTGAATCCGATCATCAGATAACGATACTTGAGGCTCTGATTTTTTGACTTCTTGAGGAAGATGTTCTTGCATTTTTATTTGAAAAGAAGCGATGTCTAAATCAAGTATATCTTTTACTTTATTTAAAAAAAGATTTTCATCGGCGATTAACCCTAAATGAGATTCTGCCAATAATTCTTCACTTTCCGTTTTTCGTAAAATGAGAAAAAAGGGAGTGCCCCCGGGATCACCAATAGATTCATAGGCTTCAAAATCAGGGTCCGGGATTAAGGGAAAGGGGACCTTTTTTTCTTGACGAAATTGTTGAATTTCCTTTGGATTATTCCCCACTCCAACAGCCAATACTTTTATTCGATCCCGAAGTGTACTATCTTGCAAAATTTTTTGGTAAAATCTGTTAAGTATGGGTGCTTGAGCAAGACAAGAGAAACAATAACGATTAAAAAATTCTAAAATAATTAAATCAGCCTCTATTTCCTTTAGATAAAAATTTTTCTTCTTAGAAAATGACAACAGTTTTCGCTTTATTCCTAAATATTCTCTCTCGTTTTCAGTTAATGAATTAATTAAAGGGATTAAAGGGATTTTTTTACCTAAGCTAAGGTTAGTATGCGTTTGGTAATAATCCATGGAAAGAGAAATCCTTGGCAAAGAGGACATAAAAACGAGTGAAATCAATAAAGAAAAAAGAGTATTATAGTGTGTTTTTAAAGGTAACATGGAAATCCCTATTCTTTTTCAGTATTTGCTATCAGATTAGTCAACCACTTTCCAATCAATTTTGCTTTTTCAATGGCTGAAGGATGGTTTAAAATTCCCCCTTTTTTGTCAATGGCAGGGAAAAGAAGCTCTGAAGTATAATCAATATTTAAAATGGTAAACCATATTTTAATAATTTGTTGAGCATTCTGAAAAAATCTATATCGATCCATCCCGCAGACACTCAGGAATACACCGGGGACCTTTGCTTTCGCGGCAAAAATAGGGGCATTAAGTATATATTTGGCAACCCAGAAACATTGTGAGCGATCTATAATAATTTTTGTTTGAGCAGTTAAACTTCCAAAAAAAATAGGGGAGGAGACAATAATCCCTTTTGCTTCTCTGATAAGTGGATATAAAATTTGCATATCATCAGAGACAATACAGCTGCCTGTTTTTAAACATCCGCCACATTCCTGGCAAGGTCTGATGTTTAATTCATTTAATCTAATCTTCTTACCGGATATTC
>JAUWIR010000139.1 GCA_030605265.1 Pseudomonadota bacterium
GATTCAACTTGCCCAAATCCTTCAAAAGATTGTCGTAAATCCTCTTCGGTGACCTCGCGCGATAAATTTCCTACGTATAGCTTCATTCTAATCTCCTTTATAATAAATAATAAATTTGCACATCATCTAATTCATTGGTAAATGTTTGGCAAACAAGCACAGCCAATTTTACAGGCCGGCTTCAGCATTTGTTATGTTTTCTTTTTTATTTCTTCTTTCTCGAAATTCTCCAAGCTTTTAAGCAGATGCTGTCAACCATTACTTAATAACATTAAATGCAATATCGTAAATCGCCTCCAATCTGTCTGGTTTACAACGCCTTGTTCAATAGACATTATTTCATTTTCTGTTCCCTCCCAGATCTCATACCCTTCTTTATTGTTTATTTTGGATAAAAATTTTTACCCCCTAAACAATGTAGCCCTTAGTTGTCGCCAAAAAATAGCGCCTGACTGTACAAATTTTTATTAATTTATCATAAAAATGCCAAATGACCAAATTAAAGATTTCACAAAACATCTATTTTTTTTCTGATGAGCTACTAAAAGTATTGTTTTTTTTCTCAGGGAACCATCCGGATTTATTGCCTTATTGGGTTCAGGCTTTTTTGGTCTGACTCATCAATTGCTGTAATTCCGCCTCTATATCTGCATTCCCTCCGTCTCCATATTTTGTCTCAAGGTCTTTTGTAGTTGAATCCTCGGCGCCTGCCAACTCTTCAATTGCTTCTGCTTCTGTTTCTTTCTCTTCTACTGCCCTGGCTAAATCGTCTAATTGGGAAAGAGGGCTGTCACCAGACCCAAAAAGGTTAGATGCCTTGGCCAGATCTTGTCGAATCTTGGCCCCTTCCATCCTTGCTGCCAATCGGGTGTGATCACTTTTAGCTTTAGCCACCTTAGCCCTCGCATTATCAAGTTGTGCGCGAAGGGTTTTGATGAGGGCCCCATTTCTTTCCAGCTCACTTTTCAGGGTATTTAAGCGTTGGGCAGCCGGCATTTTCTTTTCCAAGGCTGCCCTGGCATCAGCTTCATCCCCTGATTCAATGGCTTTCTGAGCAATAGTTTGCCATTTGGCCACTTCTTCTTCCGCTTCTTTGGCTTGCCGCTCCGACCTTTTATTCTGGGCCACAAGTGAGGCTATTCTTTGAGTGAATTGAGCAATTTGTTTTTCCGTATCTTCTATAGCGAATTTGCCGTCGAGAATTGGATCTTTCAGCTTTTGAGCTGCTTCATCCCTTTTCCCTCGAATCCAATTCCCTACTGATTTAAGTAAACTGGCCATCTGCTTTCTCCTTAAGTTTTGTGGAATTAAAAATAAGACGAGCATTCTTCTCTATTCCTGTCTATTCCTACTGTCCTTATTTACCGCAATCCAGCCTCAAGTACATCGCGGCTGGTAATTAAAGCGGACAAAAGATTATCCATGGCTGCTTTTAATTCCTCGCTGGAAAGGTCTCCAAGAGGCACGCTATCGGTAAGAACAAGCGGCCATTCTTCTTCTTTATCCAAGGTGGCATCGTCTGCATCACTGATAATGGCTAAAGCATAGGGCCGCGTTTTTGTATTTGCGTCAAGTGCGGCTAAAAAAACTTTTGGTAGGTCTTCCTCTCTTAAGTCCCCTAATTTAGCCAATTGACAGGTTATCACCAGCTCCCCTCTTTCATCCTTGGTTAACAATGCGGTAAAAGGTTTCTCAGTGCCTCCGATCTTGGCAAAGATAGATCCCTCCTGCAACTCAGCCTCATACCCAAGCGAGGCTAACCCCTGAGCTACCTGTTCCAATGATCCCATTTTAGTAATTTCTTGCATACAGGCTCCTTCCTTTTTCTAATTTAAATAGTTTACACTTTTATTTTATTTCCAAAAAAAAACTGACATTTTATTGCTTTTTATTTTTTTATTAAAAAAGGGTAAACAGACTAATAATAATGCCCTGTTTCTTATGCCGGAAGAACATCGACTTCGCTAAAATTTATCTCTGCTCCCAGCATCAAGCGAATAAATCCACCCATAGAACCATTTCTTCCGCCAATTTCAAGCACCAGTAATTCGGGGTTTTTATAATCCTGCTCAATCGAATATTCAACCACTGTAGCCAGTGTATTTTCAAGACTTGACTGAGGGGGATGACTGGTGCAAGTTCCATACATTTCCCCCTGGGATTTTTGATGAAAAAGGACCTCTTCTTCCTGATCTTCCTCCTGAACATTATGCTCAATCTGTTTGGCAAATTGCAACTCATCAACCTCAAAATTATCAATGTCCTCAGGTTCTTGAAAAAGCCAATACTCTTCTCTATCAATCATGTCCTGGCGGTTTCCCGGTTCAAACTCCGGGGCTTCATAATAAACCCGAAGACTCATCTCCTGATCAACGATTTTAACCACCAGCCACATATCTTGCTCATCCCCTTCTAAATTCAGGAGCAACCATTCAGCTAAATTGTCAGATTGCTTGATCTTCAGAATGTATTTAAGAATATAATCTATTCCCTTGACTCCCTCTCCCTCTTCCATTGATTCTTCTATGGCCTGGGTGTCATTTAAAGTGATAATAGTTTTCGGATTAAGATTTCGCCAAAATTCAGGATTGTCCTTGTCGTACATTTCTGTTCCTCTTTATAATTCATCGTAATACGGTAAATTACTTAGTATCTTAATTCGGCATTTTGTGCTTTTTAACTGTTTTTAGACAGGATAACATTTTTTTTCATTAGTTTTTTCGGTTCGTCCGGACTAGTGTCGTGTCAACTCTAAAGTGATCTTATAATCGTGCATACTCTTACCCAAAATACTGAACAAAAAAAGCTTAGTCATACGACATTTTACGCGTGACATTACACTAGGGTAAAAATCGCAACACTGCGGCAACAAAGAAAAGAATAAACACTACGGACATTCCGGGTAACCAGGTGGAAGCAATTCTTCGATATCCATAGCCGCCATATCCTATGCCGCCATAGTAATAACTGTTTCTTCTCATTAGCAAATTCAGCATACTCAAATCAGAGAAAACATTATAAGCCGCCCAACTACCGCCACGGTTATACCCATATCCACCAAAAGTCGGATTGTATTCAATCCTCACCTTTTGTCCATTTACCTCAGTGGTTTCAGGAATATGAGTGGGTCTTGTTTTAGGTTTAGCCGAGTATTTGGAAATATACTTTTGTCGATTGTTGGTTTTAAAATGTTCAAGTGCGCTTTTTCTATTTTTAAAAAGCGTGCCTGAGGCTTTTGCCTTGGCTGCAAGTGCGCGGTCTGCTTTATGTTGCCTACTATTGGTCAGGGGCCTTTTGCCGGAAAAAGCAGTTTTCGACTTCTTTCGGCCCCAGGCAGATTTTCTACTAAAAGAAGACCTGGAACTACTTTTTCTACTCCCCCAGGAGCCTCTTCGCCCGAAACTGCCTCCCCGGAAACCACGGGAAAAAGCAAAGGGGGGAAAAAACAAAAGACATCCCGTAATAAAAAGAAGAACTATCATCAAAAGACCATTTTTATTCTTATGCATACTTTACCCTTTCCCTATATTTTTTCTTTTCCATTTTTTCCCTTTTCATTTTTCATTCTTTTTCATTCACTTTTGCATTTTGCACTTTTCATTCATTTCCCATTCATTTCCCATTCATTTCCCATTCATTTCCCATTATTTTTCACCTTTCACTGCCTTACCAATCGTTACTTGCTCATTTTCTATAGGAATCTCCATAACACTTTCCTCCACTGTGCTTTCATAAACCATTTCATTGGGCCTAATTGCCGAAGACAGCAAAACAGCTATACAAATGAAACAGGCTGCGGCGATTGCTCCGGCTGCCGAGTTTTTATCTACAGCTACTTCTTTTGATAAGGGTGAAGCAGGCAAAAAAACCTTATCAGCTATCACCCGGGCAATAACCAATAAACTTAATCCCACGGCTGAGATAATTACCATAATAGTCAGCTCTTCAGCAAAGTTGCTGGTTGCTCCCGCAAGAGAGGCCCTGACAATAATGCCCAGGGCAGTTAAAAACCCGCCAAAACTGATGCCTGCCGGGATATTATTATCTTGTTCAATAATTTTATACAGATCATATTTGGTAATGGCTTGAAAGACAAGCCCTCCCACTACTAATACTAACTGGCCAAAAACAAAATACACGGCAATGTCCCTTATGCCAAGGAGAAATGAAGAGCTTTCTCCCGTCAATACGCCATTGAGCATAAAACCTGTAGCCAGGCAGCTTCCGGCGACCACAAACCCTGTTCCAAGATTGCGGTCCTGGATCATCTCTTTATCTATACTGAATTTATAGAGAATCAGCTTATCATTGATAAAAACGCTAAGCCTCATCAATAGCAAAGCAGCCAATCCTCCAACTAAAACAGTCAGGAGATTTTCCTTCAAAGACCAGCCCGTGCCAAAGAGCGCACCGCTCATTGCTAAACTCAAACCAATGAGATAGCCGGCAAGGCAAACTCCAAAAGCTGGATTATCTTTCGTAGTCAACTCGTCATTAAATTGGTAACTTGTAGTGCGATCATAAAATACTTTCCCTAAGAGCAGCAATAGAAAGGCAATACCAAATTGTGGCATACTGGTCACAATTTTATCTAAGGTAAGTATGATGGTTTCCATGAATTATCTCCTGTTTTTGTCCTGAAAACTTATTAATATTACTATATAAAGAAATTTAGAAATTAAAGGCACGGCCAAGAAAAAATATGGGGTAAAATTAAGTATTTTTTATTTTGGGGATAAGCATATGTTATGTCTTAGAGAAAGTCAAAAGAATTTAGCTTTTATTCCAATAGGCCATCGTCAAGAGGAGCTCTATTCCTTCACTTTTTGATTGGTAATTCGGCAAATATCGAGTAATTGCATGAAGAAGAAATACAAAGAAGAAAAAAAAATCTTCGTGCCTTGATGTCTTCGTGGCAAAAATAATAAGAACATTTTGATCCGGCCTGTCCAAATAAATTATCCCTTTAAACTTATAAAAAAATTCAAGTAATCATTTTCCATTTATAAACGTCTTATTAATACTCGATGTTCAAGTTTTTTTGTAACCTATTGAAATTTAATAGATTTATAAATAGCAGTTTGGGAGTTTCCTCCTTAATAAAATCAATAAGTTAATAGTTTTTTCATTTGGTTAAATCAAAAAAAATTAAACATCGAGGAATAATTTTTTTTTTTTAACTACATAAAAAAAATAGAGCATATATATCGGGGAGGTGATGCAAAAATAAATAACTATAAAAACATAAGGCATTCTTTATATATTCACAAAAGTAGTTAACATTTTCTGGAAAATAAAGGATGCTGAACATTGCAATATACTTTGGTTAAAACGTTTTATTAAGGTAAGAGAGGTTTATGGAAATGAGTGAAAAAAAAGATGTAGTAAACTTTATTATTATAAGTCTGGTAATTGGAATACTTTTCTTTTCCCCTTCTCTTTCTTATGGAGACGGAGTGGGGATAGGAATTCACGGCATCCTTTCTGAGGCAGGCCAAAAGGCGCTTATTATTTGGGACGAAAATAAGGAAAAAGAGACCCTCCTTTTAAACGCTTCCTTTGACATAGACTCCCTTGCGAATTTTTGCTGGATTATTCCCATTCAATCTTCAATAGAGCCGGATGTTGAGGCAGGTGAAAATTCAGTTTTTGATTTAATGGAGGACCTTTTTCCATTAATTGTACAAAAACCTTGGTCTTACTACTCCGCTAGTTACATGTCTTCCTGGGACGGCTATAATAATTCCACTGTTGAAGTTCTCACAATTCAAGAAATCGGCATATACGATCTTACTACTCTTGAAGCTTCCGATCCCAATGACTTAACCTATTGGTTGGAAGATAACGGCTTCAACAATTTACCGTCAAATTTTACCTCAAAAATAAGAGCTTATACGAATGCTGATGAAAAGTACTACTTTGTTGTCAATAAAATTGATCTTGAAAATGAATTTTCTTTACCCCTTGATTATATAGAAGAATACAGTCACGATACATGGGATAATCTCGTGAATGATGATTCACTTACTCTTTCAAAAATTGATGATTGCATAGATGAGTTAAAAAATTTTGTAGCTGATATCATCAAGGATGAAGAAAATTATGATCCCGGTTCTTTTGTTGGATATATCATGAGTGAATCGGAATACGACGATTTATATGAAGATTGGCAAAATATTACCATATCTAATTATGAACTTAAAAGTTTCATTAAAACACGTATTAATGAATCAGAGCTCTTCACCACCATTTACGATCTATTTGAAGGTGCGGGAACGCCGCTTAAAATCAGTTTCTACCCTGATAAACCCACCTATCCTTTATATATATCCTCAATTGCTGATAATTGGGGGGGGATAGATTGCTATTTTATCGGCCCTGATAGAGTGAAAGATAAAAATGGCCTTCTGAAATATCAAACTTACCGCGTATTGACCAGCTCAATTGAATCAGAGCTTGAAAATTTGGGACTATACATTCCCAATAGTTGCGACTATATCAGCCTCCTTATTTATCGAGGATATCTTGATTCACTGGATGAGGATGCTATTTTCGTCAAATATCAGGTATCCGGCGGTGGGTACCGACCGCCCATATATTATCCTTATCCAACACCCTATCAACCCATCCCCTATTATAACCCCATTATTAACCCTATCTGGTATAATCCTCTGCCTATTTCTATTACCCCATGGAACCCTTTCTCCTTCTTTAATATGGTAAATCCTTTCTATAACTATCCCTCTCTTTTTGGTGGGGGTGGATTGTTTGGGTTTGGATCAAATTACGGATATAATAACTATAACTATTCTGGATATAATAATTTTGGGTATGACTATACCAATTCTTTAGGCTATGATTTCAATTACTATAGTCGTGATTATGATTATGGATATTGGTAAGGCTTGGCTTACTATTCGGATTTTCAGTTTTCAGTTTTCAGTTTTCGGCACCCATCATTTGCTAATTTATACTTTTTAATTCACCGAGACTGAAAAGCAGGGTATGGTTCAAATTTGTTATTATAATTAAATTATCTCTCGCAAAGGCGCAAAGGACGCAAAGTGAAAAGCATATAAAACACTTTGCGAGCCGCCTTGCGCCTTTGCGAAAACATGCCTTTTTAACCATGCATTTGCGTCTCAGTGAAGAACGCCATAATATACCAGCTTTCTTCCTGAGAATAAAAGTGTAAACTACTTTTCGTTCTTTATGAAGGATGCCCATTTTTCATTATAATTTACAGGTCACATATATGGAAAGTAAAATGCCATAAGCATTTGCACCTTTAGAAAATAAGCTTCCACCTGAGATCTTTCATTTTAGAATCAGGATTTTTACATTATTTCCAAATCGATTAATTATTACATAAATTATATTCATATAAAATTATTTTATATAAAAATCCCGTAATGGTTAAAACAAGGCTCCGTCTGTTGATGAGATTACATTTATCCCATAAAAATTAGGACATTTTTTTAATATATTTCTATTAGCAGTTCTTTAAATAAATAATAATTTTGAAAAGATGGCATATAGGTTGCTAAATAAATTAAAAGGGATATTTGAAGCAAAATATCCCTTGACTTCTATAATATTCAAATAATAACCAAAAACCCGATAAAGAGAGCGAGGAAAAAATGTCAAGGAACAGGATTAGTACTATTATAATATCTTTTATCTTTTGTTTTATTTGTTCAAGTTTTATCGTTTCTAATTCATACTGTTCAGAAGATAATCCGTATTGCTCAGGAGATCAGGATAGGATACAGGAGCTAACTGATGAATTTATCCAAAAATATGGAGACGAGATTGACATTAAGTGGAGCGAGGATACCGGTATGCCATACACTATTAGTAAGGTTTATTTAGATGAGTCAGAAATAGATATGGGGGACCCAAAGGGGGAAGCCCGATCTTTTTTATCGGAGAATGAATCATTCCTTGGTTTGGATATAGATGATCTCAAGTTTCAACATATGCGAAGCATTTCAAACGGTGATGGTTATCGGGTTGATTTTGAGATATTTTATCAAGGAATACGTATAGACGATAACAAAGTACGTGTTAACATTTACGACAGAGAAAATGGAAAGATTCAAATATATATAAAATCCCAGTATATTCCTTGCCTTGATCTTGATGTTGATCCGATTATTTCATCATCAGGGGCGGTGAATATTGTCAAGAATGATCTTGGTGTCAGCAGTCTTAGCATGCCGATTGAACCTGAGCTGATTGTCTTTCCTAAGGAAGATGTATATCTGGCTTGGAAAATTTACTGCCATACTGTACCATTTGACCCATATTACTATTATATAGATGCCCATACAGGAAAAATAATTGCAAGCGGTTTAAATCGAACTACCGGCCCTTCTGAAAATAGCACTTCTTCAAATAGCACCACTAGTAATATTTATGACATTCCCTACTACACTCCTTATTATAATCCCTATACTCCTTATAATCCTATCTATACCCCCTATAATACTCCCTACAGTGCTCCTTATAATAATCCCTATACTCCTTATAATCCTATCTCTACTCCCTATAACAATCCCTACAGTACGCCTTATAATCCTTATACTACACCTTATAGCTATCCGATCGGCGGAGACTGGTTTTCGGAAAACTATTATAATTTAATACCAAATTATAATGTATTTTTAAATAACAATATCTTCTCCTCTCCCTGGTAATTTATTCCTTCGACACTATTTCCTTAAATTGCAGATGTAGAAAGTTAAGGCAACTTTTTAAATAGTGGATCTATAATACCTTTTTTAGTGAGCCAATTGCCGCAACGAAAAGAAAATCCAGCTTAAATTTTAAAAAAAAGCATAAAGATTTCTGACCGAGAGTTGCATACCTGGCCAAAAAATTCATCATATATCTGACCCTTATCCTTATTCATGGCAAAGCTGCATATTCCGGGCTTATCCGACCAATGATTCCGGTGCTATAATTTAAAAATTCCGTTGGATTTTACATAACCAATTGAATGATATGGATTTATTTCTACATCACCTATCCTTTTTATTAAGTATATGTTTCACAGATCTGCATTTATTTTACCATTTTAACC
>JAUWIR010000480.1 GCA_030605265.1 Pseudomonadota bacterium
GCTGAGCAGCACTGTTCCGGTTAGCAATAATACCTTTATTAATGCTTATCCGGCATATGCGGTTGCTTATGAGACCCTGTTAGGTGGTACTTTATCGAGCTATCCTATTTTTGCTTCTCTATTGAATCCGTCGCCACCTTTACAATCCCTGTTAACTCCTTCTCTTATCCTTGGGTTAGGGCCATTGATCCCCTAACTTGCTCTAATGATTTGTTCCCTCACAGGAGCATTACATAAAGGGAAGATATAAAGGGAAAGTATTTTTTTTTAATTTTATTGTGTCAGGTAGATAAATATCTACCTGACACAATTTTTACTTTTCCGTCTCAGTGAAGGATGCCTTATCTAATTACCCCACATTATCCCACTTTCTTTCCACCAGGAATTTCTTCACTCTAACATTTTGATAAATAATAGATAATAGGCGTTAAAATACAAATTAGTATATATTATAAGTTACTTCATTAAAATAAAATAATAGAATTTTAAGTGCCCATAATCATATTTTTTCCCTTTTTAAAAGTTAGAAATTTTTTAAATATTAATAAGTTAAGTCCTTATTTTTAATAACTTTTTTTTTTGCTATTTATTAATAGATTTTCTTCTTGACAAACATTTTTCAAAGATGTATTGTTGTCGAGTGTTAGGGAGTGGGATGAAGTGGGGAATTAAGGATGTTAATAGGAAGGTATGAGCATAACCTTGATAGTAAAAGCAGGTTAAGTTTTCCAGCGAAGATTCGTGAAACATTGCGAAAAGATTATGAAGAAGAAGAGGTGATTCTTACCAGCTTTGGAATTCATCTGGTAGCTTACCCCATCAAGGAATGGCTCATAATTGAACAGAAGATTCGACAAGCCCCGAATATGGAAAAAAGTGTCAGTGATTTTATGCGGGTTCTGTTTTCCAATGCTTCTGAGATAAGTTTCGATAAACAGGGGAGAATTCTTATTCCTCCTCATATGAAAGAAAAGGCAGGGATTGATAAGGCAGTTGTTTTAGTAGGAGTGATGAACAAAATAGAAATATGGGCCCAGGAAAAATGGGTTGCTTTTGAGCAGTCTTTTGAATTAAATCATGATAAATTGGCTAGTTTTGGGATATAGGGGAAAAAATAAATAATGGAAAAAGAAAGGTCCTATACTCATCAGCCTGTGTTATTAGAAGAAATTATTGACTATCTCAACTGTTCCAGTGGGAAAATCTACCTCGATTGTACCCTCGGGGAGGGTGGCCATACAGAGCGGATTTTGGAAGAAAGCGCACCTTTGGGAAAAGTAATAGGCATTGATCAAGATGAGCAGATTTTACAAGTAGCTGCAGCACGACTTAGCAAATTTGGCCCTCGCTTTCAGTTGGTCAGGGACAATTTTAAAAATATTAAAACTATTTTATCAGAGCTTCAGATAACCAAGGTTGATGGATGCCTTATGGATTTAGGGGTTTCTTCTTTCCATTTTCAAAGTCAAAATCGAGGCTTCAGCTTTCAAATTGATGCACCTTTAGATATGCGTCTTGATCAACGAACACATCTGACTGCAGCACAAGTAATTAATAAGAGTACTGAATCGGAAATTGGAAATATATTACATCATTTTGGGCAAGAGACATGGAGTCGAAAGATAGCCCGATCCATCTGCAATTATCGAAAAAAAAAAGAATTCAAACGACCAAACAATTAGCAGAGATTGTCTTTTCCGCAATTCCAGGAAGATTTCGTTCAAGAAAGATCCATCCGGCGACAAAGACGTTTCAAGCGTTGCGCATTACTGTAAATCAGGAGTTAACCGGATTGGAATCCGCCTTAATCGATGCAATAGATTCTCTCTATCCGGGAGCAAGAATATGCGTGATCAGTTTTCATTCTCTTGAGGATCGCATCGTTAAAAGGCTCTTTCGGAAGCTGTCCCGTGCTCAAAAGGGGCCATACGAAAAGGAACAAAATTTAGCTTTAAACGTATTAACCCCAAAGCCGATTGTGCCCACAGAGAGGGAAATAGAGCAGAATCCAAGGGCCAGAAGTGCTAAACTGAGAGTCGGAGAAAAATGTTAGCTGAGATGAAATTATTCCATCCGGAGTTAGTAATTTGCTTACTCCAAAAGCAAGCTTGCTTTATTGGGGGAATATTGCTTTGTGCACTTATCGGGTTATTCATAGCCTGGAGGCCGATTCAGATTGTCAAGTTTAAAGAGGATATTCAATATTTACATCAACTAAAGGCCGAGATGATAGAAATCAATTCACGTTTTAATATAGAAAAGGCGTCATTAAGCCGGCTTGAAAGAATTGAGAAAAAAGCAAAGCAAGAATTCGGATTTATAGATCCGCAAGAAAATCAAATTATTGATTTTTCGAAAATTTCTTCCTTTCATACTTTACAATAATACATAAAATTTTCATTGGTTAAAGGACCCGTGAAGTTTATAAATCGTTAATAGGAATTTTGAAAATGGATAAAGGAAGTAAATCGAAGGTCAATAGAAAAAGAAGAATTATTGTTCTGCAAATACTCTTTATTATTTTAATAGCGCCTATTATTGTTCGCCTTTATAAGCTTCAAGTCCTTGATCACGATTTTTATTCCAAGATAGTTGCCAAAAGACAAACTATTACACCAGTTCCTTTGCGAAAGAGAGGGACTATTTATGATTGCCGGGGGCAAGAATTGGCGGTCAGCGTGAGGCTTGGCTCTGTGTATGGTGTTCCCGGGCAACTTCAGCAACAAGAAGACTCCTTAATGAGAAAATTTTGTAATATTTTAAAAGTAAATCTTAGATCATTGGAAAAGAAGATAGATTCAGAGAAAAAATTTGTCTGGATTAAAAGAAAAATTATTCCTAAATTAGCAGACCAGGTAAAGGAATTACAGGTAAAAGGAATTGGTTTGCGTGAGGAAAGTAAAAGGTTTTATCCTGTGAAGGATTTAACAGCTCAGGTATTAGGTTTTGCCGGGATAGATAATCGTGGGCTTGAAGGTGTTGAGCTCTTTTTTGATGATGTTTTGACTGAGCGTCAGGATAAAGAGGTTGATTTTAATAAATTATTAGGTTTGAATCCGGAAGATGGCTCTTTCCTGAAGTGTCCATGTGATATTCAGCTTACTATTGATCGGGTAATCCAATACTATACGGAAAAAGAATTAGTCAAATGTTGTCAAAATATGAGGGCAAAAAATGGTATGGCTATAGTGATGGAAGTCAAGACAGGTGAAATTTTAGCCATGGCTAATTGTCCAAGTTATAACCTGAATAATTTTGCTAAATATCCTGCTAATTTGCGAAGGAATCGCTGTATCACCGATACTTTTGAACCAGGTTCCGTGTTTAAAATTTTCCTTGCCGCAGCAGCATTAGAAGAGGGAGTATTAAGTACAAAAGATATTCTGTATTGTGAAAACGGCGTTTTCCCTGTATGCGGCAAAAGGATACATGATACTCATAAGCATGGGTGGTTAACCTTTGAGGATATCATCAAAGAATCCAGTAATATTGGATCAGTAAAGATTGGTTTGCTTTTAGGCCCGGAAAAATTATATCGCAATATTAAAAATTTTGGTTTTGGGGCAAAAACAGGGGTCCAATTACCAGGGGAAGCCAAAGGTTTTGTTAAGCCGGCAAATCGATGGACTGACCTGACAACTGCCAATATCTCCTTTGGTCATAGTATCCTGGTTACTCCACTGCAATTAATTACTTCTGTTTGTTGCCTTGCCAGAGGAGGGGAGTGGAAAAAACCAAAAATATTTAAAGCTCTCATCAGTGAAAAAGGAAAGGTAGTTGAAATTCCCGGATCGAGTTTTGGGGAAAGAATTTTCTCAGAGAATACCTGTAAAAGCGTGACCAAAATGTTAGAGAGGACTGTACAGAGTGGGACAGGCATTTCCGCTTATATCCCGGGCTATAGGGTGGCAGGAAAAACAGGGACTGCCCAAAAGATTGATCCTATAAGTAAAAGTTATTCTCATGAACTTTTCTGTTCTTCATTTTTGGGATACTTTCCGGCAGATGATCCACAGTTTGCCATTTTAGTTAC
>JAUWIR010000207.1 GCA_030605265.1 Pseudomonadota bacterium
AATTACCCATGATGGCTCCCCTCTTTTTATGGTTTTTAAATTTTGCCATCATTAAGGTATATTATTTAAAGAGTAATGTCTACTGTTTTGAATAATATAATATGATTAACTTAATTATATATCAAATCGATTACGTCACCCTAATTGCACAGGTTGAATTTTTTCAGCGTTTCATATAAAAACGAATTATGCTCTTTTTTTATTGTTTGTAGTCGTGCACTCCCATCAACATGGGTGATGGAAGGCAACTTTTTTCTATATTCCCTTTTTGTATAACATATGACCGACATATAGGGTATATCGCTTTTATTTGTAAAATATTTTTGGGCATCTTCGGCAGTTACTACAGGTGCAAAAGGCCTGTACCATTCACGGTGTTTTACCTTCCGATTTAAGATATCTCTCATATCTTTATTGAGAGGATTGCACAATATTGACCTGTTTCCCAAAGCCCGCGGACCTATTTCATATCTTCCTCTGATTACACCCACTATGAAATTTTTATATATACATTTAGCAAGAATTCTTGGAACTTCCTCGGGATTCAATGTACGGTGTGAATAATAATCTTTAAACTTTCCAAGTTGACCTATATCAAACAGCTCATCTCCCAGGTAAGGGGAAAAATATTCCGGATACCCTCTAAATTTGTGCTTTCCATATTTATAATACACGTATAGAGAAGCTCCTGCAGATAATCCGCAATCTGACGGATTAGGAACAAAATGTGTCCTTTTAAACATTTTTTTCTCTTCAATAGCATAATTAGCTATTCCATTTAAGGCACATCCTCCTACAACACATAAATCACTACTAACGTCTTTATAATTATTTAAAATAGATAAAACTTCATTGGTCCAAACTCTCTGAAATGTATGGACTAAATTTTGAGACAGCTTGCTGTTAACATCTGGAAGCTCCAGCACTTTCCTTAACAGCTCCCTCTTGAAAAACTTAATAATGTTTGCCTTTAATCCTGATGGAGGTCTTTTATTTATTATTATTTTTGAGAATTTTTTCAATTCAGGGATATTGTTGAGTCCAACTGAGTTGACCAGGTGTCCTTTTCCGTAATCATTTAATCCTTGGAGCCCTATACTCGGAAATTTGCGGTATTTTAAGATATAATCTCTGCAATGCAGGGCCCATTCCTCAATAAACTCTCCATAAGCAGTCAATCCCATGGTTTTCCCGGCAGTAGAACCGGCAACATCAGGTTCTACACCGATAATATATCCCAGATTATTATAGTTGCGCCCAAACATAAGGTCATTTTTGTAGAGATATTCTATACCCTTATCTCCATCCGCCTCAAACAAAACAGTATATCCGTCATTTCCAGTCCCATCATAACTTAATATGAGTGCTTGAGAAAAAGGAGAGGTATAAAAAGCTAAAGAGGCATGGCTTAAATGATGATCAATATGAAAGCTGTCTTTATATTTATAATTATGTTTATTGAGGAGGAAGATTAAGTTGTCGTATTCAATTTTTCTTCCTTGATTTTGGACTGCAATATAGTCATAATTCTTCCCCCATTTTTCTGCAATACGATCTAAAAAGGATTCCAATTCTTTAATATCAGTATATTGAAAGCCGCTTCTCTGTTTTCCTTCCTGGAGAGCGATACAGTGTAATTTGTAACGCTTCTGCCTGAAATATCTTTCTGCTTCCATTATGGCAACTACTTTCCCATCTGCTATTAAAGAAAAATTTGTATCGTGCCCAAGAGAGAGGCCTAAGATTTTCATTTCATTTATCTTTCTTGATTTATCAGGATTAGATGATATAAACGACTATATAATTTTCGGTATCTCTTTGAAAAATATCTACAATTACTTTATTTTGCCGACGAAGATAAAATGTCTCCCCCCACCATATCCCACAGTTTAAGCAAAAGCATAAGCTATTGATTCTCATCTTATGCAGTCATTAAATAAAATTTATCCGATATAGAATCAATATAATGAATAGTTTCTTCGATTATCTTTAATTAAATTATAAAAATTCATTTAACGCTTTAGAAAGAATTCATAAGTATTAGCAGGAATTTTAAGGTGAAACTTATTTGTAATTAACGGGGCGAAGCTGTGTTTAAAAATGTTCACCCGCACATCACTTTATTCTTCACACGTGGTGTTTCATTATATACTTGGGACAAATTAGGAATGCTTGAACGAGAAATTGCCCTTTATCAGCGGCTAAATACCAGCGGCATACAGGTAAGTTTTGTAACTTATGGAAATGCTGAGGATTTAAAATATGCCACCTGTATTCCAGGCATAAATATTCTCTGCAACCGATGGAGGTTACCACCCAAAATATATGAATTTTTTTTACCTTATTTACATAAACGGCATTTATTAGATGCTGATATATATAAGGCAAATCAAACAGATGGTGCAGATATAGCCTTGAGAGCCGCAAGACTATTTCGAAAGCCCTTAATCGCCCGGTGTGGCTATATGTTCTCCTCCTTTGCTTCCAAACGGCACGGAGTTGATTCGGTGTTGACCAAAAAGGCTAAGATGCTGGAAGCACAAGTTTTTAATGCAGCGAACCGGATAGTCGTAACTACAAAAAGTATGGGGCATTATGTTTTAGACCAATATGGGATGAAAGCAACGGTAATCCCCAACTATGTGCTCACTGATCTTTTCCGTCCTGCCCCTGCAACTAAATGTGTCCCAAGGCGTATTTGCTTTGTGGGGCGTCTGAGTGAACAAAAGAATTTGCTTTCATTGATCGAAGCTATTAAAGAATTAAACATAGAATTAGAAATTATTGGTGACGGACCGCAAAGAGAAATTCTCAAGGCCGGGTCACGAGAAAAAAGTCTAAAAATTCAGCTTCTCGGTAATATTCCCCACCATGAACTCCCTAAGCATTTTAATGCTGCTGAAATCTATATTCTTCCCTCTTTATATGAGGGACACCCTAAGAGCTTATTGGAAGCTATGGCTTGCGGGCGGCCGGTAATCAGCACGGATGTTCCTGGCATACGAGAACTTATTCGGCATCGTGAAACCGGCTATCTCTGCGGGATCTCACCTGAAGAAATTCGGTTGGCTATAAAAGAGGTTTTAGCTGACGCTGATTTGCGTATTCGAATGGGCCGTAATGCTCGACGTTTTATTATGGAGCACTTTGCCTTTGATCATGTTGTAGAGAAGGAATTGTCTCTACTGAAAAGATTGGTTTAAGTAGGTTTAAGTAAGCCTAAAAATATATTGATAAATTTCGGCATCCCTTCATTTGTTGGTTTTTTTTCGGAAATAGAATCAAAGTTGTAAACTACTTTTCGGTCTGTAGGAAAGATGCCTGAATTTTTTTAATTTATTGGAAAAATGCGGATATAAAAGAAATGAAAAAAGTATTCATAACAGGCATAACAGGTCAAGATGGATCGTATCTTGCCGAATTGCTACTGCAGAAAGGATATAAAGTATACGGATTTGTAAGGCGAGTCGCCTTGGAAGATGAACAGCACCGGCTTCAACGTATCCTGAATATATTGGACAGGATTGAATTGATCCCTGGCTCAATAGAGAGTTATCCATCGATCTATAAAGCTATTTCATCTGTACGTCCTGATGAAGTATACCATTTAGCCGCCCAAAGTTTTGTTTCCTATAGCTTTGAAGACGAATTTTCCACGCTTCAATCAAATATTAGCGGAACACATTATATTCTGGCGGCTGTTAAGGATATTGTACCCCATGCACGGTTTTATTTTGCAGGTTCAAGCGAAATGTTTGGGAAAGTAAATACAGTTCCTCAAAATGAAAATACCCCTTTCCATCCTCGGTCGGCCTATGGAATATCAAAGGTTGCCGGCTTTGATTTAACCCGAAACTACAGAGAGGCTTATAATTTATTTGCTTGTAGCGGAATTTTATATAACCACGAATCACCGCGCCGAGGATTTGAATTTGTAACCCGTAAAATTACCTCTCATGTAGCCATGATAAAATTGGGAATTATCTCTAAATTGGAATTAGGGAATCTAGAGGCAAGAAGAGATTGGGGCCACGCAAAGGATTATGTAATGGCCATGTGGTTGATGTTGCAGCAAGATACTCCTGCTGATTTTATCATTTGCCGGGGGGAAAATCATTCAGTATTGGAATTTTGTGAAAAAGCTTTTTCTTATGTCGGGCTAAATTATAAAGATTATTTGGTCATTAATCCTAAGTTCTACCGCCCTGCGGAAGTTGAGATTCTCTTGGGGGACTATTCGAAAGCAAAAAATATTTTAGGGTGGAACCCAACTATAAGCTTTGAAGAGTTGGTTGTTGAAATGGTTGAAAAGGACCTGGAATACAATTCAAAAAAAATACAACAATTCTATCCCGTCCAAGATCAGAAAGCGAGAGTAAGATAAACATCGCCTAACTTCTAAATAAATGCGAAAAATAGTTAAAACTTTAGCTTTGAATAGCTGGAATTCCCTGATTTCCGAACCCTATTCATCGGTAATTTTTGTTGGAGATAATGCAAATTGGGTCCTAAGTTGGGAGATTCGAGAGGTTCAAAATATTGCTAATCGCCTGGGCATTAGGACTCAAATTTCTCCTCATTACGGTCTTTTCCACCAATCTATTTTTATTTGCAGTAAATATTTTTTATTAAATCCAAGGTCTTATTTTCGGGGAAATAATCATATAGGCTTCCCATATTTTCACGGCTATCCCTCATCTGAAGATCCCACAGCCATTTTATGCTATGAAAATCTAAAAAAATTTCATCATAAAATTTCCCGGATACAGGTTTCACATACCTATATGCAGAATATCATCTTAGACACCGGAATTGACCCCGGCAAAGTCTTTCTTATTCCTATAGGGATTAACCCTGACTTTTTTCTACCACAAACTGTGGAAACAAAACAGAGGTTTCGAAAAAAGTTTGGTATTCCGCAACATATGGTTGTGATCGGGTCTTTTCAAAAGGATGGAGTCGGCTGGGGAGAAGGCCTAAAACCAAAACTTATTAAAGGCCCGGACATTTTTTTAGATTCAATAAAAATGTTAAAGGAAAGGGTACCAGAACTTTTTATATTACTTTCCGGCCCTGCTCGAGGATATATGAAAAAAGGGTTAGAAAAGCTCAATGTCCCTTTCAAACATATTTACCTAAGAGATTATCCGGAAATAGGCGAACTTTTTCAATGCATTGATTTAACTATTGTTGCTTCAAGGGAAGAAGGAGGTCCCAAGGCCGTATTAGAGTCTATGGCCAGTGGAGTGCCTTTGGTAACAACGCGTGTCGGCCAGGCCATGGATCTGATCAAACACGGAGAAAACGCTTTCATGGTTGATGTAAGGGATGCAGAAGGGATAGCCTTTTGGGCGGAAAAAGCATTATATGATTCTGAAAAAAGGTCTGAAATGGTAAAAAATGGACTTAAAACTGCCGGCTTAAATACGTATTCCTTTCAAACCCCACTCTGGTCAGATTTTTTCAAAGGGTTCGTTAATATGAAAGTATGAAAATCTATCCCAATTTGTTAGCTAAGGAGCTGGCTAAAATGATTTTCCAGAGTTTAAAATACCTCTTCAGGCTCCACATAAAAAAATAATTGTTGAGACATAAAAAAAGAGTAGTGGTTTTTACAAGCAAAGCTAACAAGGAAATATCCCGATTGAGGTTACAAAAAATATTCTCATCTCTTAAAGGATGTCCCAAAAGGAGAAAATCTTCTCAGGGGAAAATTGCGATTAATTTGAGACCTTTAAAATCTCCATGGGGAGGAGGAAATCAATTTGTTGACCAATTATGCAAATATTTAAAAAAAAACGGATATCATATAACACATTGCTTAGAACCAGGTGTTTCTTCCATTTTACTTATAGATCCAAGAGTTGGTAATAATATCCAATTTGGGGTTAATGAAGTTTACAAATTTAAACAAATATACCCCCATACAAAATGTATTCATCGCATTAATGAATGTGATCAGAGAAAGGGAACTAACTTTATTGATAAGTTGTTATGTAAAGCTAATGAAGTTGCGGATTATACTGTTTTTATTTCTCAATGGCTGCGTGATTATTTTATTGAGCGTTGGTTTGATGCCAAAAAGCCCCATCAAGTGATTCATAACTCAGCCGATTCTAATGTTTTTTTTCCTAAACTAAAAAATATTTATGTGCCTGGAGATAAATTTCGTATTGTTACGCATCATTGGTCTGATAATTGGATGAAGGGATTTAAAACATATCAAGAAGTCGATAAAATGATCGCTGATGGAGAATTAAAAGAATCTGAATTAATGATAATTGGGCGCTGGCCCAAAGAGCTTAAATGGAAAGCGGCAAGGACATATCCACCTTGTAGAGGGAAAAAATTAGCCCATTTACTTCGGCAGAACCATATGTATCTAACTGCCTCTTTATGGGAGCCGGGAGGTATGCATCATATTGAAGCAGCGCAATGTGGCTTACCTGTTATATATCATGAGAATGGAGGTGGAATTGTAGAAGTTGCAAGTTTATATGGTATCGGTTTTAGAGAAGATGTTAAAAGCGCCTTGCTAGAGGCCCGAGAAAGATATTCTGAATTACGGCAAAAAGTTTTGAATAGTTCATTCTCAAGAGAGGAAATGTGTCGTTTATATGAGAAGGTGCTTGTAATGTGATGAGTAAATGATAGGAAATTTTGCTTACTGCCTGAAAAGACTTGAAATTATAAAAAAGACTAAGGAAAGAATGTAATAAATAAAAAGGAGTCCTTACTTATGGCTTCATATCGTTCGTACCGAAGGATATCTAGAGAAGTGAGGCAGTGGATTGTGTTAAATGTACTGAACTATTAGAACATGTAGAATATGCTGATAGAGTGCTTAAGGAGATTTCAAGAATTTTAAAACCGAATGGGGGCCTTAATTTTTTCAATGCCTTTTTTTATCGCTATTCATAGCGATCCCTATGATTTTTAAAGATTTACTGGTGAAAAGTTAACTAAAATGCTTGAAAATGATTTTAATATTGTAAATCTTAAGAAGCATGGTCTCTATTTTATGGTTCTAGCATACATGATAAAGCAGAATATATATAACGGCAAATCGATTATAAAATGTCTGTTTTGTTGGGCTTTACCCATATTAGACTCACTAGTAAAGTTAGATAGTTTGCTTTTTGTCAAGAATTCAAAGTTTATGAGTTCCTTTACCACAGGATTTTTTATCATTGCTGTTAAAAGTGGCCATCTTAAATAAAATATAATTTTGTGCAAATAGAATGAGAATACTTTTTCTTATAGAAAGAAATATATATTATAAATTTTTTGGACCTATTATCGATGAAGCCTTAAAGAAAAAACATACGGCCTATTGTTTGCATTGGTATGCACACAGCCGTAGTGGTCCAAAGGGCGGCTGTTTCCCAAGTCTATATTGTATACCAACTTTTTCCTATGGGTCTGT
>JAUWIR010000302.1 GCA_030605265.1 Pseudomonadota bacterium
CCTTCAGGCCCATAAGCCCAGGCGTCTCTTAATCCGGAGGCCTTTTTTTGATTCCGGTTTTTCTTCTTCTTTGAATTGTATTTGCTCACCATAGCATGAACGGCAATATTCTGAATGCGTTTTTCCTCATAGGGCGCACCCCATTTAAAGGCTAAATCATCTTCAAGATCAATGATCAATGGGTATCCATTGGCTTTGAATTATACTTTTTTTCATAAGGAAACTGCTCCCAATGGGGTATGCCGCCTTTGGTAACCGGCACTGGGTCAACGCCAACATAAATTTGAACACTACTGAGCTTCCAGGTTTCATTAACGGCGTCAACACGAATGTGTAATTTTTTTCTGGTATTCCAGACACTCACGGTGCCGACTTCGATCTGTCCGTCAACATAAAGAGGAGTATCAAATCGGCCGGGTCCTTGATGAGCATAAGCAACACTGGTCAACAGGAAAACAAATACTATTGGAGTGATTAAGAGTCGAATCCATCTCATAGGGTCAATTCTCCTTGTAAAAACCGCTTGTCATATTTCAGAATCACAGGCATTACCGATACTTACTTAGTTTCAACAGTAACGAACATAATCATTTGGGTGGCCGGTCTATTCAGTAACAAATTGACCTTTCAAGAGATCATAATAGAAATAGCCATGATCAGCAGAGATTGGGACAGTAGGCAAATTTTTTTTTCTAGAAAAATTTTGGTAAGACATATTTTATACCCCCCTAGATTTATAATAATATAAGCATATTTTAATACCTGATCCAAGGACCTGAATTTTGCAATTTTCGTGCTCAGAGGTGAGTAAAAAAAATTAATGATTAAAGAATAAAAATAGGAGTAGTTTTATCAATACGTAATAAAAATAAATGAAAATTAAGAGTGAAGGGGATATACATTTTATGCATATTTTATAAATTTTATGCAGGTAAAGGAAATATTCATGAACCCTTGGATCACAAAGCAGTTTACACTTTTTTATTTCACCATGAAGAATAAGAAGAGCATGAAGATTTTTTTATTCCTTCATTTCCTTCATGCCCTTGTATAGTAAAAGTCATAAGTGTAAACTACTTTTCGTGGTGTATGAAAGATCCCCTATAAGGAAAGGTATTCCACTATGGTTTTCATTTCTTCTTCTGAAAGTGCATCATGAATCCAATTATGCGCATTGAGGGCATCTTCAAAAGAAATACCTTCTATATCAGATCCATCCGGATTATGGCATCGAGCGCAATGATTTGTGTAAAGGACTTGACCATTTAAGCCGGCAGTTCCGGCCCACAGTTCATCAAGGCTAGTTTGAGTTACCTCGATTATACTTGTGGTATTTAGAGGATTGTTCAAAAAATCCGATAAAGCGGAAAGCAACAATGATGATGCATCCAAAGTATTATCCTCTGTAAGGTCCTCAAATAGTAAATAAATAATTTCTTCCACAGAGTAGCCAAAGGATTCACCCATCTGTGAAAGGGCGGCTAAAAGCAGACCATAATCTTGCTGAGCTTGTGTAGTAGATTCGCTTTTTTTTTCAAAAACAGGCTGAGTTAGTAATATATCTTCCCCAAGAAGCTTTGTGGAAATTAATGCGTTGGCCATATCAATATTTTCTTTTGTAAAGCCCCCCATACTGTTTTGGGCCAGAAGAAAGGCAACTTCAGTCAGAGGAGTTATGACCATCTTCCTCTGACCAACAACATCAAGAACCAAGGCCCTCATCAGGCATTCATTATCAACGAGCCCCCCTGTGGCCTCATCCAGATACTGTCGACCATCTAATTCAATGATTGCGTCCCCCCGAAAGTCTCCAAGATTTACCAGAAAGGACCCGTCAAGATGATCGGTAACTGCCGCCCCAAGAGGGGGGCCAATGCTTTTGGCAAAATTATCTGTCAGCTGGTATGCAGTTACCACACCGCCCATAATAGGGCCTTTGGCTGCAATCCCGCAAAAAGTGGTACTTTGAGCCCCAAAAGTATTCCAGGCACACTCATATTCATGGCAATTAAAACAACTTTGTCCTATCTGACCGGACAAGGTTTTTCCATGACAGCTGCTGCAGGAAAAGGTGTAGTGTAATCCATAATAGCCATGGTAATGAACTGCATCCTCCGGTTCATTCCAGGTTTCCGGATGTTCTGCAAGACCATCAGGGCCATTGTGACAGGAGGAACAGCTGATCATGGAAATCCCCCCGTCAAGATCATCGCCATGACAACCTTTGCAAGTAGCAAGGGCACTGTTCGTCTCTTCTAGAAGTGTATGGGTATGATAATCAGCCTCCTTTTTTCTTTCAGGATTTACCCAATTGACCGGATGTCCCTGTTGAGGATAGAAAGTACTTTCTTCCTCAAAACCTGTGCTGCAGCCACAAAGCAACAGAAACACTACAACATAGGCCAATATTTTATAATAATAGCTATTTGGCATTTTTATGACACCTAAAACAGCGTTGACTATTTTGCCTTTTATGACATTTATAACATTGAGCAGACTTCATTTTCCCATCAATCCGATGACGAAAAAGAAAATCCCCCCTGTGAGGATAATTCAGGTAAGGCTTTGTCCTGTTCTTTATGCTCGGCATCAATTCATCCCCTCGAACATGGCAATCAGTGCAAAAGGACAGATTATGGCATAGTTGACAAACGCTGTTCCCTTGAGAGGCGCTAAATTGATGGGTGTGAGACCAGTCACCTGTATGATCATAAGACTGTATCCCTTTACGGTTAATGGTATCCTGAGTTTCATGACAGTTTGTGCAGACAGAGGTATCTTCCTCCTGAGAATGGGATTCTGGCAAAGAAAGCTCAGAGGCCCTGCTTATGGAAAAGAAACATTTCCCCAAGCTTATAAAACCAAAAAGGAAAAACATTAGAACAAAAAAAGATATTTTATTTTTCATAGGTTTCTTACAAAATTACAGCAATTCTAAGTTTGTAATGGTTTGGATCAGGGACTTCATCCTACGTCTTACTTCCTCATTCAGATTTATAGTTTAATTTAAAAAGAAGGACTGTAGATTCATCAAAAGTATGGTCCTTCAGATATTCAAGATTTACTTCTGCTGAAAAAGAATTCCCCCAACAATAACTTATATTCCCATTACATATTAGAGCAAAATCTCTTTCACCTATTGCCTCATCATAGAAAAAATAATGGGTGTCACAGGAGAGCATTACTTTCTTTATTTTTTTTTGAGCAAAGAGCATTGATTCAGTGTATTTTAAGTCCTTACTATTTCCATCCATTCGATAGAGGTTCCCCCCAATTGAAAAACCATGGGGCAAAGAAGAGGTCAATTCCAAACCATAATATACTCCTTTTTCCATTTCATCTTTTTTGGCTTCAAAGGAACTTATATTGAAAAGACAAGAAAAAGGACCGGCGGCGTATTCAATTGAACCCCCTAATCTATCCATATTTTCCATATTTTCTTTTTCATCATTATCCCGGGAGAAGGTTGATGAAAAAAAATCAGTATACTTCTCATGATGGAAAAAAGTCGAAAAGGTAACCCCCTCATAGGGGAAAAGCCTGAGATAATAGGCTTGGTCAACCCAATCTTTTTGAAAAATTGTTTCTCCGCTAAATTCCAAAAAATCTATTGGTTTAAGCCAAAGGTCCGCACCAATCTTTTCTATATCTGATTCTTCAGCCCTTTCCGAAAGATAAGAAAAGCCAAGTTCAGCATTATTACTGATTCGCTGATACAATCTTCCCCCTAGAAAAGATCCTGTTATTTCATCATCTTCATCCTGTACCGGCAGTCCATAATAAAGGGAGATACCATTAAAAGAGGTAATTTCCCACAGGGCATGAAGCCCATCTAAATAATCCGTATAAAGCGTCTCAAAGAGAAGTTGTCTTCCAACATCTAAGTAAAAACCTTTTTGAGCATACTTTACATACGCGTAAGTAAGTTCCAGCTCGCTTTTTTCTTCTTCATCCGGTGAACTAAAACAGTGCCTCACCCATCCACCTGTATGCGCACTTAAATATTTAGAGAAAAATTTCCCCACCTCAAGATCAAGATATTCATAGGTTGCCGTATAATCATGCCCGAGGCTATCTTCTTTCACCAGGATATAGGTTTTTGAATCAAAAACCGGCCCTTCAAAATCGAACAAGGCAAAAGAGAGGCAAGGGGAAAAAAGAAAAAAAAGAAAAAAAAAAGCTTCACTCCCGCAAAGTAAATTTTTTTCCATTTAATTTGATCAAAAGACTTTAAATTAAACAATTTCCACTTTGCATTTTTCAAGAATAAATCTTTCTGCTCTGTTCTAAGCGAGCAATCATCAAGGTTTTTATCTTCTGAAGGGTTTCAAAATAGTCTGTTTTTTGCTTCACTATCCCGACTACTTTTTCTGCCAACTCCTTATCACCAATTACTTCTTGTATCCATTGAATTAATAATTCAAATTGAATTACAGGTATTTCTTGAGAAAAAAGAGTGATGACCTCTTCAAAACTATAAGAGGTGATGCGTTTCACCCCTGAATGATGACGCAGCCTTCCTGCAATGAATCTATCCTTAAAGGAAACTTTCGAAATTATTCTTTTGGCCAACTGTTTATCTAAACTCATTAGTTATTTTCCTAAGACCATTTTTCTAAGATGGCCCCTATGTTATCTATGCCGTCATCAGCTATGATAATTTGCTCAGGATTTGCTCTACCAAGCCCCAATTGAGCTGCCCTCTTAATTTGTGCTTGCTCCCATATAGGCTGATTCACATAATCTTTTTTTACTCCCTGCTCAGAGGCATAATGCTTTAAAACCGCCAAGGCCAAAGAATCACAAGCCACAAGATCTTTAGAGGCTAAAACAAAACCAGTATGAGCAACCTTCATCCCATTCCCGGCAGGGCCATTAGTGAGAATGATGGTAAGGGCATCAACAATATTCATGGTGATATTGGGTACACACAAATTTAACTCAGCAACCTTTTCCCCTAAATTCATGGTGTGGATATCCAACCTATTCATGGGCTCAAGAATGCCAACAAAATTTTTCAAACAGCAGGTAAATTGGGCATTACTGAAGGGCACCATCTCGTGGTTCTTTAAAATGGGTACATTAATGAAATGATCAAAGGAGGAAAGAGAAGAGGGTATCTTTCGCCGCCCTTTGATATAGACAAAATCTTTATGGGAAAAGGAGATATATTTTTCTTCTTCCAGACCTAAAAAATGCACCTCCTCCTCTAAACAAACATCATACAATCCATAGGATTCGGCAGCCAGCTTTGTGGAGTAACCAAAAGCACAGGCATCAGCCACGGTAATATTTTCAGGACTGGTTCTCTCTTTTATAGATTGTATCACCGCCCGCAGAACATCAGGGTTGGTTACCACCCGGATATCATCAAAAGAGGAGTTTTTCTTGAAGGTAATATTGGGTTTAATGAGGACTGTATCATCAGGTTGAATTTCCTCTAACCCGCCTGCCAACTCGATTGCTTTTGCGACCATCTCTTTAATAGTATCCTTTTTCACTAGACTTACCAAAGACTCCCCTTCCAAAGGGGGAATTGGTTCAGGGCAGGGATAAACACGAAAAGGTAAAGAAAAGCCAAGCATGGCTATTCCGGAGGTTTTAAGAAATTGTCGCCGATTATACTGATACTTAATTTTATTTTTTGCCTTTTTAATAAAATTTTGAAAATCTTTATACATATTTACCCTTCATTTCTTCCAAAAGTGGGTGGTCCCATCGAATATAATTAATAGCGCCTATGTACTTTTTTATTTCACCATGAAGGACATGAAGAGCATGAAGATTTTTTTATTCCTTCTTTTCCTTCATGCCCTTCATGGTAGATAAAAAAATAAAAAGTCATAAGTGTAAACTACTTTTCGTGGTGTA
>JAUWIR010000357.1 GCA_030605265.1 Pseudomonadota bacterium
GATGCCAAATAAACTGAAAAAGTCGTAAGGGATTCAAAAGACGTAAGCTGAAGGGATTCTCCATAATAAAAATCCTTGTCAATCAAAATAAGACGATTGAGAAGGGAAGCGCTTTTTTAAATATGCTTTTATCTCCTTTTCCCATTCTAAATTCGGACAATTTTTAAAATAAAGACGCCAATATTTTATGGCCTGATCTGCTTGTTTTTGTGTTTCATAAAGAATAGCTAAGCCTAGATGGCATTCGGAATATTGAGGATTAATAGATAAGGCCTTTTGGAATTCTTTACAGGCATTGCCAAAATCTTTTTTTTCATTATAGAGTATGCCAAGATGATAATGAAGGTCCGGATAATTTGGATGTTGAAAAACAGCTTCATTAAGGGTCTTTAAACTCTGATCAATATCACCTTCTTTTTGATATAGTAAGGCCAAGTTGATGAGAGCTTGTGTATAATGAGGATTTATCCTAAGGGCCCCCAAAAAGGCTTTTTTTGCCTTAAGGTAATCACCTCTTTTTGTACAATAAACCCCAAGGTGATGATGTAGATCAGCATATTGGGGGTTTATTTGAACTGCCTTTTCATAAAAAAGAATAATATCCTCTAAAATATTTTGTTCATTAGATATTTGTTCTGTTTTAGCCGAAATGCCCATATTAGTAACCGGAACAGTGACGAAATCCTTGAAAAATTCATTTACTATCTCTTGATCCAAATAGTTACTACTTTGCTCATCCTTTTGAATTTTGTCCAAAAAAGCTATCTTGACCCCGGCTTCTTTAAATTGAGGATTAATTTCTAAAGATTTTTGAAAAGCTTTACGAGCCTCGGATAACTGACCCTGAAGCCCTTTTAATGAGCCGAATAAATAGTGATAGTCAGCAAAGTTGGGTGCAAGTTTTATAGACTGAGAAAAACATTTTTCAGCCTTATTAAAGATGCGAAGTTTTACATAAATAAATCCTAATAAGAAAAGAGAACAAGTATAATTTGGATTGATCTCCAAGGATTGATGAAGCGCTTGCTTGGCTTTTTCAAATTCCTCAAGAAAGCAAAAACACAAACCCAGATGATAATAAATATCAGGATAATTACTGATCTGCGCGGCAGAGGAAAAATTTGCTGCCGCTTCCTCATATCTTCCTAAATGTTCAAGTGCATAGCCAAGTTCCAAATAGGATTCTTTTAAATAAAAAAGAGAAAGATTATAATAACCACTCTTTTTTTCGGGGTGGGAGATAATCTTTGAGAATTCTTTGATAGCTTGCTTAAAATTTCCCTCTTGATAAAGTTTTAAAGCCAGATCATAGGTATTATTTTTTCGAAGAAAGGAAAATTTTTTTAAAAGCTGATTCATAAATAAGACTATAAATTATCCGCTGATAAAAGTCAAATAATTGAAAAAATTTAATATTCTTCGAGTGAAGAGATCATTTTTTCAGATATTATCTTTAAAGGCATTTCTTCGGCCAAAGAAGTAACAAATCCGTGGATCTCTTCAATAAAAAACGGGGAGGCTATAATCCGGACTAATCCTTGAGAGCTATCCAGGGTGCTAAGAACAGCCATATTGTCAAGCCCTTCTAAAAGACCACTCAGGTAAAATATTTGTTTGGCATCTATGACCATTTCAAGGTGAAGACAATCTTGCAGGAATGATTTTTCAATAATGGCTTCTTTTTGTAAAAAGACCCTGGGAAAAAAAGTAACTTTTTCTCTATGCCCGGCAAGGTAAACAGGAGACCCCTGTTCATTTTCCATATAAGTTAAGACACTTTCCGCTATGATATTTCTTGAATTTTTAAACCGAATAATCTCTCCAATTGCTAGATTTTCCATAACCTCAATAAGCACCCGACCATCCGGGAGGCATTCAATTACTCTGGCTGCAGGGCGGAAGGACATATCCTTAGGATTACTTTTCAATAATCGTTTCCTCTATTTTCATTCCGAAATGACGTCCCGCTTTCTCAAGGTATACTAAAATCTCAGAACCGCTTTTGAGCTTGACCACGGATATTGGTTGACCATCCGGTTGAGTGAGCCGAATTGTCTCGGCATTTTGTAGGATGGTAGTTAATTTTTTTCCATCCACCTCGGCTTCGACGAGCAAAAGAGGTCGTTTTTCGACCTTTACTCTTCCAACAATGGCTTTTTCAATTTTTTCCTGAAAATTTACAATTAAGACAGGATCTCCTGATTTAAGTTCTGAGAGATATTTTGTTTTGTTTTCCGGTAAAAGGGTATACGAATGGATGGCCCCGGCATTAACACGAAACGGCCTTGGTTCAACATAAGGATTAACTACTGTTTCCGCATGAACAAGGAATAAGGCGCTGCTGCTGTTTCCAACAAGAATTCCCTGCCCCGGGGACATATTAGTGCAAGTATCTATACAAACCCGGTCCCCCATTCCGGCCGGCTCAATTTTGATAACCTTAGCGGTTTTCAGAGGAACATCCTGATGAACTCCTTTGGCTACGGCAATGCTTTTTTTTATCTCGGCAAGGTTTTGCGTATCAATGATAATACCATCAACTCCCTTTTCAAGGATACCTAAAGCGGTCTCAGCTTCCATGCTGGTGGATACTTCTGCAACTAATCCTTCAGTTTGAGCAATAAGATTTTCTAAGGGGATAATTTTCCAATCGTTAGCTCGAACAATTACTGTTTTATTTTTGGAGAGTTTAATAATTTCCTCTTCATCCTTCTTATTCTTTATTTCCCACTCAACCACATCTTCTCCTAATCGAAGGTCTCCTTTGGAGCTAATGGTTTTAATCAATCCCAACTCTTTTACTTTTTCAATATCTTCAGGCGCCACCATTACTGCCTCAGCTCCACTTTCCAATGCAGTTGTAACCACATCTTTATTCCAGGGGATAACTTTTACCCACACCTTTTTCATTAATTTTCCTCCAATAACTTTAAAGCTTCCTCCAGTGCCCATCCTTCATGAACCATATTAGTTATAGCCCTGACAATCTTTTCAGGTTTAGGATGTTGAAAGGCATTACGCCCTATAGAAGCTCCTGCTCCACCGGCATCTAAAGAACCCTGTACCATTTCTAATACCTGCCGGTCAGTTTCCATTTTTTCTCCCCCTGCAATGACTACCGGTACAAAACAACCCTCCACCACTTCAGAAAAAGATTCAGCACTTCCAGTGTAAGCTACTTTGACAATATCCGCGCCTAATTCCGCACCTATTCGTGCAGCATGTTTTACTACTGAGGGGGCATATTCATTCTTTATTTTTTCTCCCCTGGTATACATCATGGCAATAAGAGGCATTCCCCAATCTTGGGCTTTTTTGGCAGTATTTCCCAAATCCTTGAGCATAGATTTTTCATCATCCGAACCAATATTTATATGGATTGAAATGGCGTCAGCACCATACCGAATAGATTCTTCAACAGTGCATACCAATACTTTAGCATTAGGGTCTGGTGAAAGGATGGTACTTGCCGACAGATGTATTATTAAACCGACATCTGTGCCTCCCCCACGATGCCCTGATTCAACTACCCCTTTATGGATAATAATTGCGTTCGCTTTCCCTGCGGCCACTGCATCAACGGATTTTTTAATATTTATTATTCCTCTAATAGGTCCCAAGGTAATACCATGATCCATTGGTACAATAACTGTCCGTTTAGAATTTCGATTCATAATTCTTTCTAATCTTATTTGTTTTCCTATCATAATAATCCTCCACTTTACAATATAATTAATTCTATAATTTTATTGAAAATAGTAACCCTTGTCAATCTAAATGGAGATAAAGAAAAAAATAATTGACCCAAAACAAAAAATTATGATACACATTAATTAAAATTTTCTATCCTACTATGCTTTGCGAAGGTTTCATGAAAGTATTATAAAAAATATTATAATTATTCAATATCCTTTATTTTTTACGAATAAATGATCCATCATTCAATAAAAAAATAGATGAAAAGATCAAGGCGGCAATTATTATACCACAAGTATCACAAAATTATTTTTCTACTTATTTCTCTAATTTTTTTTAATTCTTCAATTAGTAAAGCGACTTCCTTAGAGAAAAAATATCCATTACAAAATAAAATTAGCTCTATTCTCAAGCAATATCCTTCTATGCAAGGCATTAAAATGGGTATTTATGCTGTTTCCTTAAAAAATGGAAAAGAATTAGTCAATTTTTCCATAGAAGAATTATTTATCCCCGCCTCAAATCAAAAGTTATTTACCACAGCTGCCGCTTTAGTAAAATTAGGCCCAAACTTTTCTTTTCCAACTATAGTATCTGCTCATGATCTTGACCCCAATGGTATTATTTCCGGGCCTCTATTTATAAAAGGTTTTGGGGACCCTCTTTTAGTAAATGAAGAATTATGGGAACTTTGCCGGCAACTTCAATTTGCCGGGGTGAAAAAAGTCCTTGGAGATCTTATTTTTGATGATTCATATTTTGATCTTGAAGGAAAAACGAATAATTACAATAGATCGGCAGCCTCCTATTATGCAAAAAGTAATGCTTTATCAATAAATTTCAGTACAGTGGCTTTTTTTATAAGACCGGCTTTTCAAGCCGGTCTTAAGGCTTTTGTTCAAAGTAATCCCTCTACTCATTTTATCAATATACAAAATCGCTGTTACACTTCAAAAGATTCCTCATCTGCTGCTATAGCTGTATTGAAGAATGAATATGCGAACAGTTTCATCTTATCAGGGAAGATTCCCTTAGAACATCCTCAAGTAACTATTTATCGATCTATTGATTTTCCCTCCCAGTATACGGCAGTAGTATTTAAAGAAATATTGGCTCAATTAGGGATTACTGTTGCAGGGTCAATAAATAGAGGACTCATTTCTGATAGGGCTAAAATTCTTTATCAACATCAATCAAGTCCTTTATCCATGATCATTGCCGATTTGAATAAAATGAGCAATAATTTTATTGCGCAGCAAATCCTCAAAACTATGGGAGCTGAGATCAAGGGACAACCAGGGACTACGGAAAAAGGGCTTTCGGTAATTGAAGATTTTCTCAAGGAAGCAGGATTAAATACAAAGCATTTTATAGCCGAAGATGGATGTGGCCTTTCAAGAAAGAATTTCACCAGCCCTAAAATGATAGTGGATCTTTTAGCATATATGTATCAAAATTTTAACTACCAACCCGAATACCTTGCTTCCTTAGCTATCGGCGGTGTGGATGGGACCTTGGAAAAACGACTTTATGATTTAGATATTCGTGGAAAAGTCAGGGCCAAAACAGGTTTATTAAAGGGAGTTTGCACCCTATCAGGGTATGCATTTTCCAAACGTTACGGAATTATTGCTTTTTCA
>JAUWIR010000216.1 GCA_030605265.1 Pseudomonadota bacterium
GGCGTCAAGGCCGTCGGGGGTGTGGCTGGAGGCTATCTGAATGGTTAACCGAAGAGCCGTATGTATGGGAAAGCCGCTTGTCCGGTTCTGAGAGGGGCCAGGTGGCAACTGAAAATTTTGGAAGCTGTCTGGTCTACTCGACAACAAAGATCATAATATTAACTCATTGCATTACGAACTCGGTGAAATAAAGGCTTTCCAAAATGTCTTTACCCATTATCTTTCTGGCTCTTAAAAGGATTTCATCTTTGAGTTTTAATCTCCCTTTAATATCTGATAAAGATTTATTAGATTGACTACTCAAAATCATTATGATAATATCTTTTAAGTACGGAATTTTTTGGGTAAACATTGTTTTATGAGATTTATCTACAATCTCGAACTGTATCACCACTTTTAGATACTTATACTTTCCTTGGTCTGCTAGATTTACGATAAATGGGTCAAGAGAAACAAGAATGCTATTTTCTTTACTTTTCTCTTCTTTTTTAATTTCTATTTTAACTTGCTCTTCCTTATTAATGTCTTTTATTTGTGATCTACTTTCAATTTTTCCTAAACGATACGCTATTATTGAAGAGATAATTAGTAAAAATAAAAAAAGTAATATATAACTTTGTCTGAAAGTGTGTTTCAATTTTTTACTGCTTTTTATATCTTTTTCTTTTGAAAAAATAGAACTCACTGAACTTTGTTCAACAACAGAAGAAGATTCATCCTTAATTTCTTTAACATCACCGTTTTCTCTAATCAATTCTGTTTTATCTAAAGAGGCAGATTGATCCATGCCCGGGGCTGTAAGTGCACTTTTTTCTGTTTTTACTCCCATCAGGTGAAAAGTTTTTACGCCATCATCTCCGGTTTCACTGTCAATGACCCATTTGCGCTTATCTTTCACAAATTTTCGAAAATCAAGCCTGGTACAATTTTTCTGCCAGTCAAAGGTTATATAATGAAATCTGCTGGGCCAGGTTGATTCACTGCCAAGATAAGCGCCACCTGCCTGAAACTGACAAAACTTGCCATCCAGGTCTTCAGTATAGCCGCCTGCCGGTTCATGAAGATGGCCGCACAGCAAAATAGTGTTATTAAAATAGGCCCTGCATATCTTTCTTTCCTCCGGCCATAACCAGGCCGGTGGATGATGAAACAGGCATATCTGAAGGTCCGTTGCGCCTTTTTCATTAAATGCCTTAAGGGCCCTTTTGATTTGATATTCACCAATGGCAATTTGTCCCTGATCAGGGGATTTTCTGCACATCCAGGTTGAATTTAATCCTGTAAAAGCTATAGTTTTCCCACATTCAGTTGAGTAACAATTGACAAAGGGCACCAACCCACTATCCAGGGCCTTCAGGTGTGGATAGGCGCTTTTCATGAAATTGAAGTAATCCTTCATCCCCTTAAAAAGATCAGACCTATATTCCTCATTTTCAAGTTCCCTATTAAGGGCCCTCATGTTCTCATAAGCCGGGACATCCGACGGCCTGTATACTTGACGATTCACATCATGATTGCCCGGCACAATGAAATTCTGTCCTTTCCAAGCCCAAGACTTTTCAGCAGATCATTAAGAAACTTTTTGGCTGATTCATATTCTTTTTCAATTCCTTTATAAGTAATGTCCCCGGTAACAACAACTATTTCCGGCACAATGCCTTTTTTTCTGTCTTCTTTCACCCTATTAATTAAAGGAACTAGCACAAGGGATTGATCGAAATCCTCATCATCACTGATGTGCAGATCAGAAATATGAAGTACCTGCAGTTGTTGCTTTTCCAAAAATTTCACCTTCCTTCCTGATAATTTTCAATCTGTGCAATTAACTATTTTTTCAATTTGTTTTTCTAAGCCCTTTAGCAGTCGCGTAATATAGCCTCTTTCCTTCCTCAAGATTATCTATCATAAGGCTCTTCCATATTTACACTTTTTTTATTATTTTATGACTTCTTATATTTTTATCTACCCTGTTTTTATCTACCATGAAGGACATGAAGAAAAAGAAGGAATAAAAAAATCTTCATGCTCTCCATGTCCTTCATGGTGAAATAAAAAGCGTGAACTGAAAATGAAGGATATATCTTTCACTTTTTTTATGAGATTAATATTTCAGTTTAAATACTGAAATTTAAAAATTTTAAAAGTATAAAAATGGTAAAAGCCTTTCCAGTAGTTTTCAGCGCGAAAAAGGGTAAAAGGGTAAAAAGACAAAGGTTAAATCCTGGCGCACCGAAACCCCATAAAGTAGTACCTGCCGTACGGGTGGAAGCGAAGAGGCGACACGCGCACCGGCAGTAAAGTGCCCCGTCGCCCCACGACCCGCCGCGAAGAACTCGCCGTTCCTTATTCTTATCATACCAGCTATCAGTCCACTCCCACACATTGCCGGCCATGTCAAAGCACCCATAGGGGCTTTCCCCTTTTGGAAATCGATCAACCGGGGTTGTCCCTCTCGATTCAGATTCTTCACTTGAGTTACAAAAACTCTTATCAAATTCATTCCCCCAGGGATAAATAAATCCTTCAGTGCCGCGGGCTGCCTTTTCCCATTCCTCTTCAGTGGGCAACCTTTTTTCAGCCCACTTTGCATACGCATCTGCGCCAAAATAAGTAACAAAAATTACCGGGTGCTTTTCATACCCTTTTTCTACCTGAAATTTTTTCTTTTGCATCTTTATCCGGCATTTCTCACCCAGCAAAGATCCTTTAAGCTCTATCCACTCTTTTAGTGTCTTCTCATCCGGCGCACTCTTATTTAAAAATTTACCATACTGCTCATTGGTTACCGGATATTTATCAATATAAAACTTGGGAAGGTCTATGAGTCGTTGAGGTTTTTCATCACTTGAAGCCTCTTTGTCATCTTCACGGCTCCCATAAAGGAATGGGCCGGCCGGCACTAAAACCATTTCCGCCTGATCAACTGAAGAGGTGAAGGTTGTCGGGGTGAGGTCATCTCCCGGTTTTTCAATCCTTTGTGTTTCCTGCATGAATTCCAGCGTCTCAAAGGCCGCTTTACGCAGCGCCAAGGGATTATCTTTTTGTAAAACAGCATCTTTTAGGGCCTGGACAGCTTTTGGTCCTTTGATCTTTTTTAATACTCTCAGGCAATTGTGCCTTGTCTCAAGAGGCAAGTCCATATTATTCAAAGCATCGGCAAAGGGTTTAGGCGGCTTTACAATAGAATCTTCCATTGCGTCCATAATCAAACTTATATTGCTCTTAAAACTATTTGAGGGAATAATTTGGCCCATAAAAGCCTTGATAACTGATGGATTGTTTAGGGCAAGACAAAGAAGTATCACTTCTTTCCACCACTTTTGCTCGTACTTTTTTATAAGAAGATCAATGCATCCCTCATTGCGGACCTGTTCTGCAGCCAGATATTCCTGAAAAGTAAGGTGGGAAAACCCGTATTCCGTTTCACTGTAGCCCATGAATATTCCGCTTCTATCACGGATATTCAACAAAAGCTTTTTCGTATCCAGGCCTGATTTTCCAATTTCCTGAAGAGGGCCTTCAAGCATCTCAATAATTTGCTCCATTGGGGCTGAGCGGCGCTCATCCTCAGAATGAAGCCATAGCGCCAAGGGCTGCAACACTTGCCTGGCTTCACGGGCGCTAATAAGCAAATCGAGTCCCTTGGCCATGTCCCATTTTTCCAGCAAAACATTTGTGCACTCCTCATACAGCTCCACCCGGCGTTGCGGCAACCTGCCGCGATCACGATGGACCAGGGCAATGATCTGTAAAAGCAAAGGGGTTTTTGCCAATTTTCTTATATGTTCTGATGAAATAATGCGATCAAACAGCGCCAGGGCCTTTTCCCGACCCTTCTCTCGCCAGAAGGCGTCATCTTCTCCTATATGAACAATTGTTTCAACTGATTCAAACCACCGAATAAGGAAGGTCTTTACTTCCTCTTCTGTAAAATCCTGTATGGAAAGCTCAAGGCAGTTTCCCTCCAACCTGCTTTTCCCAAGATAGCCGGCAAACCGGGAGGTGATTATAAACCTCGTTTCGGCAAAGCGCATTCTGGCCTCATCTATCCATTGGCAGGTCCTCCTTCGCATTGTTTCATCAGCCACCTCATCAAGGCCGTCTAATAAAATAAGCCCCTTGCCGCACTCAAGTATGGCTTGTAAGTCTTTTTCTTTTATGGCAAATCCATCCAGTCGGCACACTCTTATGATAAAATTCAAAAAACCCTCTTTGTCGTGGTCTTTTAATTCAGGGTCTTTTAATTCCCGCAAAGGAGCAAAAAAAGGAATCAGGTGAGTATCCATACCTAACTTTTCCTTACCCTTGCCCTGGGCCAACATTATCAGGATATATTTTAAAAGGGTGGTTTTGCCGGAACCGGGATCACCAAGAATAACCATATCTTTTATATGGTACTTTTTAGCGGCAGTAAAAGTGGCCTTAATATCAAGGGTTGATAAATTTTCCTCTCGCATTTTTTCCCGCAGCAATTTTTTACCCTCAAGAGTATACTCAAAATCACAGATTTGAATTACCGCCCGCATGTTAATGTATATCTGTTCAAGTTCAATGGCTATCCTAACATTGGTTTCAAATCCTTGAGTAGGAAGATGACGATGTTCAACCAGCGCCGAATTAAGATATGAGGTAAAAATTTCATATTCTTTGAGTTTTGGATCTTCCTCCTTTTTCTGCTGATCAGTTTTACTGATAATCTTTTCAATTTGTTCTGCCAAGTCCTTTCGAATCAAAGAAAATAAGTCCATTCTTTGGCCATAATCACGGTAGTGCTTTGCAACCGTCTTATCTGCGCCCGGAAGATACTGCCTGCTCTTGAGCCATTTATGTTTATGCCACTCACAAGAAGACAAAATAATGGGGAATATAATAAGTCCTCTTTCACGGCAGTTTATGAGGAAATTACTTATTTCTACATCTATACAATATGCTGAATCGAGAAACCATTGGCTGACCAACACTAAAGCAATGTGGGACTTCTCAATTCTCCCTTTAATTTCCTTATCCCAATTGTCCCCGGCTACCAGCTTCTTATCCCACCAGAAGTTGACTTCATATTCACGTGCCAGTCCTTTTATGTAGTCCAATAGATCAATTTTAGCCAAATAGTCCTCATCTTTGTGACTATAACTAACAAAAATATTCACCTTCATACTCTCTGTTCCTTCATAGTCTTTAGTTCCTTTATCTCCCAATAGATATGTTCATTTTTTCATTAAAAAAATTATTCACGTAATATTTTTTCATAATAACCTTCCCAGGACTTTCGGTCTTTCAGTCCTACTCATCCTGGGACGGTCAATGTATTATTTGTTCGACAATAGCAGAATTGCCGACACTGGAACCTGATCTGGATTCAATAAAGGCACGCTCCTTTTCTCCATAAAGAAAAGGACCCCGGCCGTTGCGGGTTTTATACCGCAAAATTTAATACTGGCGCACCGAAACCCTATATTGTTGTTCCTGTTGTTCGGGTGGTTGTTGATGCGACACGCGCACCGGCAGTTTTGTGCTTCGTTGTTCCACGACCCGCCGCGAAGAATTTTTCGTCCAGTCCCCCTATTATGATTTTGAAAATATTGCATCTGAAAAAAGCCTTTTTCTAAGATTGTAGCTATCTGCATGTTTCACATGTCCAATCCAGCTCTGAATGGAACTATTTATTTCAGGCAAGGTGATTTTTCCACTTTTATATCCAAGGCACATTTTCTCTAGTTTGCGCCTATAGCGCCTGACTACACTCTTTCGAACACGCAGATAATCAGGGAATATCCTGTAACCAAGAAAATCTATACCATCCGAGGTTTGGTATACTCTACTTTTATTGCTGTGAAGCTCCAGCCTTTCTGTTCCAAGATATTCTTCAATAGTTTTCTTGAGATTATTCAACCACTCTTTATTATTTCCAAAAATGACAAAATCATCACAATACCTAATGTAAAAAAAAACCTTCATAACTTCTTTGATAAAATGGTCAAAATCATTCAAATAAAGATTAGCGAAAAACTGGCTGGTAAGATTGCCAATAGGAATTCCCTTTTTTCTACTCGGAGCGCTAAACAAATCATTGCCGGAAGGATCTATTTCCGCATTACAGTGATAAGAATTTATAATTTCCCTGATAAGCCAGAGGGTATCTTGACACTTAATTTTTCTTTTGACTTTATCATATAAAATTCCATGATCTATGTTTAGAAAATACTTTCTGATATCCGCTTTGAGAACATATTTATTTTTTTTCTGAAACTCTTTATATCGCTCTACAGCTTTATGAGTCCCTTTTCCTTTTATACAGGCATAAGTGTCATAGATAAAAGATCTCCCGATGAGCGGCTCAATAACATTGATAAGAGCGTGATGGATCACCCGATCAAAATAGGTTGCCGCACTTATCAGGCGTGTTTTTGGATCATAAATGAAAAAATCCTTATATGGACTGGGTTTATATGTTTTATTCTTTAAAGCATCAATGATCTTAAAAATATTATTTTCAAGATGAAGTTCAAATATGGCTGTGGAATATTTGTATCTTTTCCCCTTCCTTGCTTTTTGGGTGGCCTTGAGCACATTTTCAAAGGAAATAATTTTCGGGTAAAGATTATTTATACGCTTCATTGAAAGCCCTTTATTTTTAAAAAATAAATTCTTCCTTTCTTTCACATAAGACATTCATGATCGGGACCTGGAATATTTCAACCATCCGCCAATCTCCGCTCCTATCTCATTTATTGATTTTGATATAAATTGATATCTTTTAATACTTATGTGCCGTAAATCTTTGGCCAGCCGGATCAGATATCTTAATATTTCTATTTTAAGATTTATATCAATGAGTAAAAGGGTTTTGTTTTTTGAATAAACCGCCTGAATGATTAATTCCATTATCTCAAGCAGCAGATTCTCTATTCTGTCACCGAGCAGAAATCTCTGGCTTTTTGGAAATTTCTCAAGAACGGGAATGATCCACAAAAGCAAATCATAGGTCCGGGTCAATGCGCTTACTTCCTGTATTTTATTAGGCATAATTACTATTTGAGACAATCATAAAAAGTAAAAGTTAAAAAAAAGTATAAAAATGCTAAAACCTTTTCCAGTAGTTTTCAGCGCGAAAAAGGGTAAAAGGGTAAAAAAACAAAGGTTAAATCCTGGCGCACCGAAACCCTATAAAGAAGTACCTGAAGAACGGGAGGCAGAAGAAGAGGCGACACGCGCACCGGCAGTAAAGTGCAACGTAGTACCACGACCCGCCGCGAAGAACTCGAATATCCTCCTTTTTCTCATACCAGCTATCAGTCCACTCCCACACATTGCCGGCCATGTCAAAGCACCCATAAGGGCCCTTCCCTGCCGGGTATAGGTCA
>JAUWIR010000058.1 GCA_030605265.1 Pseudomonadota bacterium
GCGGAGGTTTAGGCTACTTTTTTTGATTTTTCTTTTCTTCCTCTTTTAATCGATCTAATATCGAAGAAGCAATCGGCGGGCAGCCGGGAACATAGAGGCCTCTTTTTTTGTGGCCGGCCGTGCAATTTCCGATAAGGATTGTTCCCTGTGGAGGGGATTTAAGTTCTTTACCAATACCTATAATAAGTTTATCCTCCTGAAATACGCAGGGAGGCACTTGATTGAGGAACCTTCGCAAAAAAAGGAGGGTTGTAGATAAGCAGGCGCTGCATGAATTACAATCGAATACTTCTACATTAGGGTACTGGATGGAAATTTTTTGGGGAGGCGGAAGAAAAGATTGTCTGAATTTTTTAAAATCTTCCGGCAAAATTTTCATCTTCTGAAGGTCTATTTCCCCAATGCCGCGCTTATAGCTTAAAACAAGATGAGGAATAGAAACCGGGTCAAAACCCATTAAATAGGTGGCCACTGAGTCTGCTGCCAGACAATCGCAACTGGCCACAATGAGCTGGGCTTCTTTTGGCTCTCCCTCACTTGGCCCAAGCCCTTCCATTCCAACAGTCCCATCAATTACGGCCAGATGCGGCCTTAATACCTGAATCATATCAACAACGGCCACATCAAGGGGTTTCCCCAATTTTTCATCTTGATTTTGGAATTCTAATTGATGCAGCCGGGCTTTTTCTCTTTTCCAGAGGACCCCTTTCATATTTTTGATACTCAAACTCACACCAGTGTGCATATGAGTTTTCATAACCGGGAGAGAAACGATAAAATCAACCTCTCGGATAAAAGCACAAATACGAAGTTTTTTCAGTAATTTTCCCTCAGGAATTGGTAAAATGAAGGGAGGCTTTTCATCCAGGTCAACGAGCGTTACACCTCTTTCCCGGGCTATATCTGTTATGCCGGCAATTTTTAAGGCATCAAGGGCTTTTACCCCGAGAATCGGACTTTCTCCTATGAAAAGCTCAGCGGGCTTTAATTGTTGGAAAAAATCAATAGCTGCAGCTATAACTGAGGGATGCGTTGTTATTCCTCGTTTTGGGGGGACAAGTCGACCGGCATTCGGTTTTAAAAGAATCCTTTTTCCCTTAAGATTTGGAAGGTGAAGACTCTTTAAAGCTGTTAAGGTATTTTGATAAGGATTCGTACCCTGGGTTACTACAACTAAGGGACTTTGATGAAAAGGGCCTTTAGTATTACATATGGTATTAACATTTTGGGTCCTATTTTTTAGCATCTTTTTGGGTAGGATCCAAGAATTTTTAAAAAAGCCGAATGACTCTCTATTTTCTTCAAAGCTTCTACCACCCATTCATCTTCCCGATGCCCCTCATAATCAATATAAAAAAGATAATCACCTAATTTTCCGGAAGGGCGGGATTCGATTTTGGTAAGATTAATATTTCGTTTTTTAAATTCTTCCAACATATCACATAATATCCCGGGACGATCAGCCACCGGGTAAACTATCATACTTGTTTTATCTCTTCCGGTTTTTGGTGAATCTTCTTTCCCTATGAGAATAAAGCGGGTTACATTAAATTTATGATCCTGAATATTTTTTTCAAGTAAAGGCAAGTTATATATTTGGGCGGCAATATTGGGTATAATCGCCGCATGTTCTAAATCTTTTTGCTGAGATAGAAGTTCTGCTGATTTGGCATTACTGCTGGTATCAATAATTTCCGATTTAGGTAACCGGGTCCTTAAGAAATTTTTACATTGAGCATGAGTTTGAGGATGAGCATAAACAGTTTTTATAGTATCTAAATTTCCTTTTCCTGCTAAATTGTGCTTTATTGGTAAAACAGTTTCTTCTTTTATTCGTAAATCAAAGTGAAGAAGTGCATCAAGGGTGAACCCTACTGAACCGGTAACAGAATTTTCAATCGGCACCATACCGAAGGATGTTTGATTAGAGGTTACTCCTTCAAAAACATCCCATACTGTGGGTTTAAAAATAATCTCAGCTTGGCTATCATACCGAGTAACTGCTTCATGGCTAAATGTACCCTTTGGTCCAAGGGTAATAATCTGCATGGTGGATCCTCCATGGTTAAATGATTGCACTGTTAGCAATCATTATTGTAATAGAGTTTCTCTTCCTTAGTCAAATAAAATACGGCAATTCACTTCACTGAGATGGAAATGCATGCTTATCCCGAAAGAGAATACTTTATTTTTAAAATTCTAAACAGGAAAAGAGAAAGAAAGAATAGAGAGGCAATGAGAATAATAGCTCCGGAAGCAGGAATATTTCCATAAAAGGAAAAAATTAATCCTAAAAATACAGAAAGGGAAGCTACTAAAATAGAAAGAAGTAATGTTTGACCAAAACTTTTCCCAACTTGAAGACCAGCAGCCGAGGGAATCACTAAAAGGGCGGTTACTAAAAGCAAACCGACAATTTTCATACCTAAAACAACAGTTACGGCAGTAAGGATCGCTAACAGACTCTCCAACCTTGATACTTTCATTCCACTTGCTTTTGCAGATTCAGGATCGAATGTAATAAACATTAATTCTCGATAAAAAAGGACGATGGAGATAAAAATGGTCATAGTCAGCGCCAAAGATATCCATAGTTCAAGAGAAGAAATAGCTAAAATATTTCCAAATAGATAGCTCATTAAATCAACATTAAAACTGCCTGCAAGACTTGCTATAATAATTCCGGCAGCCATACCGATACTGCTGAAAATGCCGATGGCCGTGTCCTCATAAACACCGGCTTTTTCTTTTATTTTAACAATTCCAAGAGCAGCAACAGAGACCACAAGCAATGAAGTAACCATTGGTAAAACGTGAAAAAATAATCCTATGGCTACTCCTCCGAAAGCGATGTGAGAAAGGCCGTGCCCAATCATGGCCTCCCGCCGTAAAATGAGAAAAATGCCCAACATAGCACAAGCTATGGAAAGAAGAATTCCCGACCATAAGGCCCTTTGCATAAAATGATAGGAGAAAATACCCATACTTTAAGCGCTCCTTGAATAAAACTCAATGGCGGTGGCAGATCAAATGCTGTTCCCCTTTTAAAAACTCCTCAATTACTGAAGATTGACAAAACTGGTCATGGCTTCCGTGAAAAATGAGTTTTTGATTTAAACAGGCTATTTTCATAATGTATTTATTGACCACGCCTATATCATGAGTAATTAAGACGATAGTAATTTTTTGGATTCGATTAAGAATGTCGAGCATATCATAAAATCTTGCCTGACTTGCACCATCAATTCCAGCAGTGGGCTCATCTAAAAAAAGGATATCCGGATGATTCACTATGGCCCTGGCGATAAATACTCTTTGCTGTTGTCCTCCGGATAATTCTCCAATTCTGGTAGTTTTGAATTTTTGCATATCCACTAACTCTAAAGCTTGATCAATCTTTTTTTCATCTGATTTTGTGATGAATCGTGGAAACCTCTTGCTTGATAGCAAACCCATGGCTACGATCTCCAAGACGGAAGCTGGAAAAAAAGGATCAACATGTGTAGCTTTTTGTGGTACGTAGCCAACTTTGTTCCAAAGAGAAAATTTTTTAATGTCCTTTCCCAGAATCTGAATTTTGCCTTCATTTGGTTGGAGAAGCCCTAAAATAAGCTTAAGCAGGGTAGTTTTTCCAGAACCATTGGGGCCAATAACAGCTAAAAAGTCTCCTCTGGTAATCTTTAAGGTGATTTCAGACAGTACCTTAGTTTTGCTGTAAATAAAAGAAACATTCTCTACAGAAACTAAACATTGATTATTCACACAATAAGCCTTTTTTTAACTGTTTTAAATTTTCTTCCATGAGTGAGAGAAAGGTGATCCCTGATTTCAGTTGTTCTTTGGTTAAATTGGGACCAGGGTTGAGAACTAAAATAGAAGCCCCAATTTCCTCAGCCAATACTTTGGCTAATCGATCACTTACCAAAGATTCAAAAAAAATTGTTTTTATATGTTGTTCTTTGGCCAGCTGAATAGTAATAGCTAATTTTTGAGCAGTTGGCTTTGAATCAGGACTTAAGCCGTGAAGGGGGACCTGCTTCAATTGATATCTTTTCACCAGATATCCAAAAGCAGAGTGCCCGGCAAGGAAAATTGTTCTGTTTTGGCAATTTTTCAACTGCTTTTGATATTGTTGATCAAGAGAAATGAGTTTTTGTTTGTAATTATTACCATTTTTTTTATAATACTCGATGCCGTCAGGGTCTTTTTTTGAAAAAGTCGTCATGATCTGCTCAAGGATAAGTTGATCATAGTAAAAATCAAGCCATATATGAGGATCTAAGGAGCCTTTAGAATTAGTAATATAGGCTAGTTCAGAGCTTACTTCCACAATCTCTAAAGAATTATTTTGGGTCCCTTTTAATAGATCATCTACCCAAGGCTCAAGACCACTTCCCAGGTAAAGAAATACATCTGCGGAATTCATTTTTATTATATCGCTAGGCCTAGGTTCCCAAGTATGGGGTTCAGCCCCTGGCGGAAGAAGAAGCTCAACTAAGACCCTTTCACCGCCGACAGCGGATGAAAATTCCTGCAAAGGAAATAATGTAGTAAGTACGGATAATTTTGGTTTAGCGAGACAATAGCGGCAGTTGATCAATCCTGCAAAAAGAAAAATTATTATAAAAAGTGTACTTTTTCTATTTTTCATAGATACATCTTCCTTCCCTTCGGTAATTTAAATGCGCTTTAGCGCAGTATTGTATTTATCCTTTTTTTTGACAATTGTTACAGATGCCATCTATGCGCATTTCTACTTTTTGTATCCATAAGAGAATTCCTTCCGGTTAGTTTTGTGAGGTCCAGATTAATTTCCATTGGATTGAGACATTCCATCAGACCACATTTGGTACAAAAAAAATGAGGGTGGTTGGGGATGTTATCACTTTTAGCTAATCCATAGCGAAAAGAACGATCTCCTGCGGAAATACGCTTTATGATATTGTGTTTTACTAAAATTTCAAGTATCCGATACACGGTTACTTTATTAAGATAATAGTGTAACTAATATGCAACTAAGTTGCAACAGCTTTTTAAATAAAAATCTATTAAATTTGTTTAAAGTGATTAGTTATGGGCCTATAGGTTTTTTATTACTTTTTGGAATCCCCTTGGAGAATAATTTTTTTAAATACTCCATTTTGATCCTTTCCTATTAAAAGAACGATAAGGAAGTTATAAGGTGAAATCTTCTCTATTTACAAAAAAGAAAGCTAAGAATGCCTCATACCCTATTAGAATCTAATGGATTGCTTTTGCAGCAAATCCTCTCTTTTTTACCCATTGCCTCAATGATAGTTAATAAGGAGGGGAAAATTCTTTATTTCAATCTTATGGCGGAACATCTGACAGGATATTCGCAAGATGAAGTAATCGGAAAACCCTGTAGTCAACTAGAGTTTAATGATTGTCAAATTCCCTGCTCTATGCTTCTTCCCGATGGAACTCATAATCCTTCCTTTTTAGAGGGAACCCTTCACCACAAGAAGGGCGAAAAACGATCAGTTGTAAAAGGAATTTATCCCTTAAAGGGCCGTCATGGTGAAATCATAGGCACCTTAGAGGTATTCATTGATGGGAGTTGGACTCAAAAAAATTCTCTATGTGATAAGAATTGTCTTAAAAATATGAGCACTATTCGATCCGGGGAAATACATCTTCGAAAATTAATAGAGCGAAGTAAAAATAAATTATTGGGGATTTTTGATGAAATTATAGATGGCCTTTTTATGATCGATCATGAATATAAGATTAAAGCCGTCAATAAAACCCAAGCTTCCTATTTAAAGACCACCCCTAAAAAATTAATAGAAAAATATTGCTATCAAGTAGTTGCCAAAAGAGAAAATCCCTGCCCAACCTGCAAAGTATCAGAAGTATTTCTTGAGGGGACCACCAAAACAGATTTTAATATCCACCTAGATAATGATGAAAAGTATTTAAAAAGAAATCAAAACAGTCATCGTTATATAAATATCCACTACATTCCAATTAAAACGGATTTAGGTGAAGTGCACAATGTTTTGATTTATATTCAAGATATTTCAAAAGTTAAGGAATTGGAAGAAGAGGTCAGAAGAACAGAAAATTTAGCCGGCTTGGGAATATTAGCTTCCGGGGTGGCCCATGAAATAAATAATCCTCTCCAAGTGATCCTTTCCGGAGCGAATTGTTTAATTAAAAAATCAGACAGCCGGGAAATAGTCTTGGAATTTGCCGGCCAGATCAAAGAATGCGCTGAGAAAATGGCCAATATTATCAAAGAATTATCAATATACTCCCAAGGAATTCGAGATGACAAACCTTGGTCATTAATCAAACTTTCCCAGGTCCTTAATGATTCCATTTCAATGGCATCTCATGTGAGGAATATGAAAAATATCACTATACACAGGCAGTATCAGGAAAGTGGTCAGATATTAGGGAATGCAGGCCAATTCCAGCAAATCTTTGTTAATTTACTTATAAATGCTACCGATGCCATGGAGGGGATGGGAGAAATAAGTTTAGAGACCTTTCGGGAAAATGATAACTGTTGCGTTATAGTTAAAGATACAGGCGTAGGGATTAAGGAGGAAAACTTGCCTTATATTTTTGATCCTTTTTTTACCACAAAGGAACCGGGAAAGGGAACAGGCTTGGGGCTCAATATTGTTTATCGATTAGTAAATCAATATGAAGGCAAAATTAAGGTAAAGACAAAGAAGGGACAAGGAACTGCCTTTTTCCTACAATTTCCAAAAGCAACCTTGAGTGAGGTGAAAAAATATAATCATGCCCAATAAAGTACTCTTGATAGATGATGATATAAATATTGCCAAAATGCTGGCCAGTGTTTTCCGATTCGAAGGGTATAAAATTGCTACTGCGGAGAATGGTCGAAAGGGCCTCAAAATTTTGGAACAGCAAAAAGATATTGAAGTAGTGATTTGTGATATTAAAATGCCTGAAATGGATGGGGAAAAGGTCCTCGAACAGATTAGATACCAATATCCGCTGCTCCCGGTAATCATGTTGACTGGATTTTTAGATTTGGAAACTGCAGTTAATGTGATGAGAAATGGAGCATTTGATTATATCACCAAACCGGTAAATAATGATATATTACTGGAAGTGGTGCAAAAGGCAATTAAACAACGCACCCGAATGATCGAGGAATTACGTAAAAAAGGTCGGGAAGAAAAAATGGCTGCTCTTGGCAGATTAACTGCAGGATTTACCCATAACCTCAATAATCCGCTAAGCTGTATTATTGCCTACAGTGAATTTTTAATGGGAAAATACCCGAATGAACCCCGCCTGGATAAAATATATTCAGCCGGCAATAGGATGTATTGTATTATCAATAGAATGCTGGAGAAAACACGAAAGCAACATCAGCAGAATAAAGAAGTAATCAACTTAAATCGATTATTAAAGGAGGAGGTAGAATTTTTTGATTCAGATTTAGAATTTAAGCACGAGGTTGAAAAAGAGATGGATTTTGCTGAAAATCTTCCCGAGATAGAGGGTATTTACAGTGATCTTAGTCAATGTTTTTCCAATTTAATAAAAAATGCTCTTGACGCAATGCGTAATTCTCATTTGAAAAGATTGATTATAAAAACAGGGCAAGATACTCAGCATATTTTTGTGGAAATTAGTGACTCCGGCGCTGGAATTAAAGAGGAAGATTTACCAAAATTGTTTGAACCCTTTTTTAGCACCAAATCTGAAAAAAGTGAGAGGCAATTAAAAGGCACCGGATTAGGATTATATAGTAGTTATCAGTTATTGAATTCCTATGGGATTACTTTTGAGGTAAAGAGTCAAGTTGGCCAGGGATCAACTTTTCGGGTCTTATTTCCACTTACTTTAGCTGCTCAATCAGCCATGAGTGCATAAAAATATTATTTGAAAGGTTTCCCCTATGTGGAAAAAAATTGATGTTATTTGCTATTCGGGTTATAAAGTAAATGAAAGACCAAAAAAAATACTAATTGGAAAAAAATTATTAAAAATTAAAAAAATTCTTGATAGTTGGTATGAGGGTGGCCTTAAAGCAAGTCAGCCAAAGCTGGATTATTTTAAGGTCCTGACGGAAACAAATCAAAAGTTTCTCATACGATACAATTCCTTCTTTGACAAATGGAGTCTATGGGATAATTGATTATTCTCCGATAAATACCTATAATACAATAAAATTGAAGGCCGTTTTGGAGGAACAAAATTTATGAAATGGGTAAAAATCCTTTTCTACCTGGCTTTTTCAGTTACATGCATATTTTTTAGAGTTAATTCTGTTTCCTGTGCCCAACAAGCCCTACATTACAAGAAAACAAACCAAACTTTTCTTAATGAGGCACCATCCGGGCCTCAGAAAATTTTAGAAGTGTGGATAAAAAAAGATAGAATTAGATACGAGAGTGATGATGAATTAAATAAATTTTTTTTAGTGATGATGAATAAAAATAAAATATATGAATTGAACAAAATAAAAAAAACCTTTAAAGAGATCACCAGTGAGAGGGATAAATTAAAAGAGATGTATGAGCATTCCATGGTGATATCCAAGCGCAGTGGAAAGAAGAAAAAAATTGAGAAATGGAACTGCTATCAAATAAATCTTGATATGAAAATCGAAGAAAAAAAAATGAAGGCCTCTTGCTGGTTATCTGAAGATATTAAAATTCCACAGGAGAAAAAAAAAAAATTGGCTAAATTTAGTCAAATGAAAATGATGGAGGAATTATTAAAATTTCCCGGGTATCCGGTTAAAATAACCATAAATTCTCTTTTGAAGGGAAAACGATTAAAAATAGTGAATACATTAGTTGAATTAAATAAAACAGCACAAGGCGCCGAATTTTTTAAAATCCCCTTTGATTATATAAAAGTAACACAATAGAAAGGCATCTTCATGCATAATATAAGAAAATTTGACGATTTAGTTTTATTACCAATTGCTTTTTTGTTTTTAGTTATCTTTACTTTCGCTTCTCCCTTTGTCCGAAATAGTCAAAGCGCTTATTTAACTTGGGTCGATAATATACCGACAAGGGCTGTCTCCGGACTGGGAGCAAAATTTCAAGTTAAGCTTGTTAATGCAGAAAAAGCCCCTGATGAATATCAACTGTGGATAGATTCAAATTTTGGTAAAATTAAAATAGACTTAGCCGAAGAAGACCCGAACGATTCCTTGCAAGAGGGAAAAATATATTCTACTACTCTATACGCTTTATCTGAAGATGATACGACTATCATTACACAAAATTTAGACCCAAATCAACCAAAACCACTTCCTAAAACCTTTGGGGCAAACTTTTGGTTTGATTTTAAAATAGAGGGTACTTCAATTGTGGGCAATCCGGAAGACCCAAATAATAATCCTGCAGACCCGAATAATAGAGTAATTATTTTAGGAAAATCCGACACTGATCATGATGGTATTGAAGATGCCATAGAGGGAGCAGAAATTTTACCCGAGACCTATTGGAATACGAATCAGCTAACATATCCTTATGAATCCCATAAACTAGCCTCTTTAATTACTTCAGGGGGAAGAATTACTCTAAAAATTAATGATGGTATTTTTAAGGATGTTCATTTAGTAAAAGAAGACGATCCCAATATGCCGGAAGATAAGATCTCAGATTTAACCTTTCCTCTTGGTTTTCTTTCTTTTCGGGTTATTAATCTTGAAGATGAGGAAACCGACTTAAAAATTTTATTTCCAATGAAAATATCATCCTATGCTCAAATATGTCGATATCATTCTAAAAATTGGTGGGCTCAAATTGAAGAAGGCTCCAAATATGAATTTGACCAAGGAGAAGCTTGGAGCTATGAAGAATTCAGTGATGAAGGGTTCCAGGAAAAAGGTATTATTGTTAAAATGAAAGATTACACGGAAGACAATAATAATTTAAAATTTGATTCAGACCCTGAAGAAGGAACAATTCAGGACCCCTTGGGCTTAGGTATTCCAAAAGAAAGCAGCGGAGGCAGATGTTTTATTTACACCTTGCTTCCTACTATTAATAAAGTATTACCTAGAAAAAAAGAATAATCTTTAACTTAGTCCTCCTTCCATCCCTCCTGTTTTAGTTGAAAAAATTTATGCGAACGTGTATACTGAGACTCAACGAGTTGGATAAAATTATTTTTTTGACAGGTAAGTAAAATAATTTCAAAAGATAATCTTGCTCATCAAATATATATGGACGCTGCCTTAAAAGAGGCAAAAAAAGCATTGCAGGAGGACGAGGTCCCTATTGGCGCAGTCATAGTTAACGAGCATAGAATTATTGGCCGCGGGCATAATCAGGTGGAGCAAGCAAATGACCCTACTGCACATGCTGAAATTCTAGCTATCCGCCAGGCAGCCATTGCTGCAGGTGATTGGAGGCTTTCAAACTGCCGACTCTATGTAACTGTTGAGCCATGTCTCATGTGTCTGGGGGCCATTCTTTCAGCCAGGGGTTCTGAAATTATTTATGCAGTCAGGGAACCTAAAACCGGCGCTATTCGATCAAAGGTCGGTGTGTCCGGAATGTGGACCGGGCGAAATCTTTTCATTACGGAAGGGATTCGAAAACCGGAAGCTTTATTTTACATGCAACAATTTTTTGCTCAATTACGAAATAATAAGCTACAAAATATTAATAATGGGGAGAGGTACCGAAGTCAGGCCGTAACGGGGTCGACTCGAAATCGACTTGCTCTGTGATGAGCAGGGCACGTGGGTTCGAATCCCACCCTCTCCGCCAAAAATGCAAGTAATAAACATTTACCGGAATTTTTTGGAGAGATGTCCGAGAGGCTGAAGGAGCACGACTGGAAATCGTGTAGGTGGTTAATAGCCGCCTCGAGGGTTCGAATCCCTCTCTCTCCGCCATGATTTAGGAATGGAGTCGTGCTAGGTGGGGAGTCAGCGGTGCCCTGTAACCCGACATCCGCTATAGCGGGGCTGAATTCCCAATCGAGGACTCATAATTTTGCAGGGTTTTTTATTAGGTAAGTACGTAGATCTTCAGGCCCTACGCAACAAAAGCATACGAACCCCGTCAGGACCGGAAGGTAGCAGCGGTAAGTATTTCCTTTTGTGTGACGCAGGAATACCTGAGGGTAGTAACCTGCCTGATAGGTCCTTGTAAAAATGGGATCGAAATTGGGTGCACGACTCTTTTATATTTGAGAACCACTGGGAAAAATAATATCTCTGATGGCATACCTTGTTTTAGCTAGGAAATATCGACCCCAAACTTTTCGGGAAGTAATCGGGCAACAGCATATTACCACAACTCTGAAGAATAGTATTTCATTAGAGAGGGTTGCCCATTCTTTCCTTTTCTCCGGCCCCCGAGGAGTAGGAAAAACAACTACCGCAAGGATCTTAGCCAAGTCTTTAAACTGTCAAAAAGTTACCCAAGGGGAGCCCTGCAACACCTGCGATTCCTGCCGTGATATTACAGGGGGCCACTGTGTAGATGTATTGGAGATTGATGGGGCTTCTAATAATAGTGTAGATGACATTCGGGACCTACGAGATAAAATCCGGTATTTGCCTACTGTTAGCCAATATAAGATTTATATCATTGATGAAGTGCACATGTTGTCTACGGCAGCTTTTAATGCCCTCTTGAAAACTCTGGAGGAGCCGCCTCCACATGCAGTTTTTATCTTTGCCACCACTGAACCTCATAAAATCCCGGCAACTATTGTGTCTCGTTGTCAACGTTATGATTTTAAACGTGTATCTATAAATGAAATTGTCGAAACATTACAAAATCTAGTGAACAATGAAAAAAGATGCATATCATCACAGGTTTTGCGGCTCATTGCTCAATCTGCAGACGGGAGTTTACGAGATGCTCAAAGTATTTTAGAGCAAATTATTTCCAGTAGTGAGGGGCAAATTGAATACGATGATGTGCGCTTCCTTTTAGGAGTAGTAAAAGAAAACCAAATTTATTCTATTTGGCAATCTATTTTTGAACAAAAGCCTGGAGAAATCTTTTCGGGTATAGCGAAAATTATTGACCGTGGATATGATCTTTATCATTTCTCTGAACAACTTCTCTACCACTTGCGGAATTTAATTGTTTATAAATCCTGTAAAGATCATGAATCTTTATTAGATATCTCTCAGGAAGAAAAAAAGATTTTACAAAATCAAGGTGAAGGGGTTTCTCCGGAAGATCTGCAACAATATTTTTCTCTTTTATCTCAATGCATGGATCAGATGAAAGGATCTTCCCATGCCCAAGTAATATTAGAGATGACTTTAGTACAATTGGCTCAAATGAGGAGTGTTATTACTTTAAGCGCTATTTTACAAAGATTATCGGAGTTGGAAAAATTTATTCAGGAGAAGCAGCCAATACTATCTGAAGCGCCTAATCCTAAATATTCTGAAACGCCTAATCCTACTCATTCTACTCATCCTGAAGCGCCTATTCCTGCTCAACCACCAAAACAGCCTTGCCTTGAAAATCAATCCTCTTCCGAGTCAACTCCCGCTGATCCCTCTTTTGATAAACTTGCCTCTGCTCCGGCGACAATGGATAGTACTTCATCCTTATCTCAAAATTGGGGTAAGGTCCTTCAGGAGATAAAAAAAGAAAAAAAGACCTTATTACCTA
>JAUWIR010000313.1 GCA_030605265.1 Pseudomonadota bacterium
ATGATTAAGTTATTGCGATTTCACAATAGTTTTTGCAATAATCTATCGTTAGAATTTGTCGGAAACAGAGACCTGATGAATAAGGGATTGCGACTCAGAAACTTGGTCCTTTTCTTTAAGAAGCTCTATAAACTCCAGTCGGAAACAGAGACCTGATGAATAAGGGATTGCGATGATACTCAAATCGCTATTGATATTATGTAAAAATTTTGGTTAGAAATAGGTACCTTGCAGATAATAATTCCCCAATACTGCTTATATTACAAGGCTGAAACGAAACGTTTATTATTCTCTCGCCAAGTCGCAGAGGACGCAAAGAAAAGCCTAAAAAAACTTGGCGGGCTTGGCGATCTTTGCGAGAGAAATGTTTTTCCCAATCCCTTTGCGAATACCTAAAAAGGGTAGCAACTTAGCTATAAAGATACATATTAATGCCGCAATTAATGCCAACACATTTTTTGAGCTTTTGGCTGTTTTGAAACTCACTAAAGTGAGGAGCTACTAATGGGGGTCATTCATCTTGCTTCTGTCGGGAAAAGGCCGGGTGCCGTGACCTCGGCTTTATCTTATTTTCAGCATAATAAGGATAATGAAGCTTTTTCGGATGTTAAGGGGGCCCTTATTGAGTCAGTTATTCTCTTTACTTCCTTTGAAATATTTGATGGTGCTGTATCTGTTCAAGAGTGCCTTAATAACCAATATGGAAGCATAAACCAAACGGGCCTTTCTTGGAAAAATATCAATGTAATTACTGCAGTAAAAAAATTTATTGAAACGGAACTTATTGATATTATCCCTGGGAAAGGAGGGCTTTCAGTGTGTGTAGTTAATCCCAATGATTATAATGATTGTTTTAAAAAAATTGCCGAGGTTGTCTTGTATTTATCACATCAAAGGGTGGGAAAACATATCTGGGCCAATCTTACCGGGGGCACTAATATACTCAATTCCGCCCTCATGGAAGTGGCTTTTTTAAGTGGAAGAATTGCCAAGCTTTACTATACCTTTTTATCGGATGTTGAAGATTATGGTAATTATCTCCAGCCGCCAAGTCAAGATAGTACAATTTTTGATTGGAGAGAAATTCCCTTTGTAAAAACAAATTTTGATGCAAACTATTATAAGGTTTTAGAAACTCTAGCTGAAAAAAAGGATTGGTGTGAAGATCTGGAATGTTTGAGCAAATTGAAAAAAATGAGTACATTTAATAATCTTGACCTGCAGGATTTTAGAAGAAGATATCTCAATCGAATGGATGGGCGTGAGATTGTGCGTAACGATTATGGACATAAAAATAAAATATCTGAATACGGTTTAAAGATTCTTAAGCACATTCAGACGCCCCTATTTAAATCTTTACTTCATTGGGAAAATACAGAAGAATTTACAGAACAACCTAGCCCTTTTAAAGTTGTCTGGCAAAAACCTAAAAGTTAAAAAAAGAAACGCCATAAAGAAAACAGGGAAAGGAAATGATATTGTTCAATTTAAATTATGAGCAAACCTAATGGATGAATTGGAGTCCCTACGGGAAAAGCAGCAAATATTCCTCGGAAGAGGTTTCACGATTTAAGATTTTAAGGATATGATTAAGCCTAAGACCAAGCGCATGGCCCAATCAGCTTTAATAAGGCAGGGATTATGGGGAGGCGACAACTTCAATACGTACTGCATAACCTAGCTGATTGAGAAATCCTTCACAATCTTCCCAAGTTAATCCAAACGCTTTAACATCAGCAACACCTAATCGTGATACAATTTCTCGCAAGGTTTCATAATTATTTTTCTCAAAATTACCTTCCATCATGATGGTTTCCGCCCAATCAACTAACTCTGCAAGGCTCAATTCATGATGCAAATATGCGGATAATTTTTCAGCCACTATTTTAGAGGTGATGATTTCCATTTCCCTATTCCTCCGAAATTCTTTTATGCCCCTTGTCTTTGGGATACTTTTCATGTATTTCGATTAATTCGCCTTTGTCATTGTAAATTTCTTGATAAAATCGGACCGTCTTTTCCTTGGCATCCACTTCTTTAAAATAACATGCAGAGCAACCAAACTGACCAATCACCTCATACCAATACAGCCGTCCTCCATTGGATAATTCTTTCCAATGTCCGAATTTTTGTTCATTCTTCAAGCCCTTTTGTGTATCCAGTTTCATTTCCTTCCTTTTTAGGGCACTAAAGATTTAATGAAACGATCTTGAAAATCAGAGATTTTAATATTAAATTTTTTTTCAGTACTGCCGAAATTAATTATTATTATTTTATTATAAACAGTATTCTCTAAAACAGCAAGTTTACTAAAATTTCTACATTATTTTTGTAAGCCGGGTAGAGATTTAGTGTAAGAAGATGTGGTCCGGCCTTGACATTAATTGAATTCGGAATGCCCATCTCCTGCCAACTTAAGCCGGAACATACTAAAGAGCAATCTTGATCATTATTTAACCACCAAGTACATTTTACCACGGAAGCCACGGAATACACAGAAATTAATTTCCTGTTTATTCCGTGTGTCCCGTGTATTCCGTGGTTTATTATTTCAATAAAAAGATTGACCGGCTTTAAGTGGATAGCCGGAAAATTTAAGGAATTTTATATATTCCATTTTACGTAGAAATATAGTATATTTTTTAAAATATGCTGAAATAAAAAAGGGAAAGGAAAAGGGTACTGATTTATTTTCAATACAAGCATGAATAAAAAAAGAAAAGGCATTTGGATAACCCTTCGCGAATGGCGGCCGTGGCTCATTGCCGCGCTTGTCGCACTTAGTGTTAATTTTGCTGCAGAGGCCATTATGGCCACTATTGATGTGTGGGTAAATGGTAAAGCCTGGGTGACCGGAGAATGGGGGTGCTTTTCTCCATTGCGTTTTGGTTATGCCCTTTTTTTTATCATTATGGTCTATTGGCTCATTAGAAATAGAACGAAATTCTTTCCGCCTCGCACCAGGCGGCTAAAACAGGCTACAGAAAAAAGAAAGCACCTGGTGCTGTTTCTTTCAAATCTTCCTCCCGTTTTTAATAAAACAGCGGGAGTCCCTGAATGGTTGCCACTTTCAGAGGATATCCATCCGGATATTCAGAAAATTGAATCCCTTAAAAGAAAAGACCCCAGAAGGTACCGATGGCAGTGGGAAATGCCGCTTCGAGCCATAGCGCATCATTTGGAGAAGGACAATTCAAAAGAGGATACCTTACAAACAGTAACCATTATCTGCTCAAAAAAGTCCATTTCCCAAATTAAACATTTTTCTACTATTTGTACTATTTACCGGCAGCTTCAAGGAAAACATTTTTATTTATTGGCCCAAAAATCAGAAAATACCAGCAGCCTCATTCCACTATCCCCGGCAATCGATATAACTCCTTTTCAAGGATATAATTTTGAGGACTTTGATGAAATAGTATCAGCCATGGATAGGTTGCTGCTGGAGTTTGCCAAAAAGGGATTTTCAGAAAGGGACATTATGGTTGATATTACCGGAGGACAGAAGCCAACCAGCATTGTAGGGGCGGCCATGACTTTTAATCTGAAGATAAAAGCCCAATATGTTCAAACTAATGCTCCCTGGAAGGTCATCAGCTATGATGTTGTTTTATCCTCCTCGGATACAAAAGGAATGGGCATATGATCACCATAGATCTTTCCGGCCTTTATACTGACACTGCTAAATTGTCCGATTTGCCTAACTATATCAATAAAGCTTGCGAAAGTGCAGGTGAGGGCAATGAGGTTGTTTTAACAGGCAAGGCCCCTGTATGGCTTTATTTAGCAGTGGCCCATGCCCTGCACGGCAGGGCTAAGAAATTGACTTATCAATCGCCGGTTACCGGTGAGGTAGTCATTTTTGACCACAACCCTTTTTAAAGGAGGAAAATAGGATGGGTTGCGATGATGATTGGATCAATCTGCCTTCTTTATATGCCGCTTTTTATTCAGTAAAGGAAAATCACGGCTGTGCCGGAGTCGACGGCGTTACTATTGAAATGTTTGAGACGGATTTGGGTAATAATCTCAAACAACTCAATGATGAACTTGTCCGCCAGATATATTCGCCCTTGCCTTTACTGAAAATGTTGGTGGATAAAGGCAATGATGAGCCCAGGGCTTTATGTGTCCCTCCGGTCAAGGACAGAGTGGTTCAAACGGCTATGCTGCAAGATATAGGGCCTTTGCTTGATAAGGAATTTGAAGATTGCAGATTTGCCTATCGAAAGGGCCACTCCATCAGGCAGGCAATAAATAAAATCAAGCAGTATTATGAGCAAGGGTATCATTGGATCGTAGATGCCGATATTGATGCTTATTTTGATAATGTGGTCCATCAGCTCCTTTTGACCAAAATCAAAAAATATATCCATGATCCCTATATTCAATTACTCATTGAACAGTGGCTGAAGACGGAAGTCTGGGACGGCACATCCTTAACTGTATTGCAAAAAGGTATACCTCAAGGCTCGCCTATTTCTCCTGTCCTGGCTAATTTATTTTTGGATGAATTTGATGAAGAGCTGATCAGGAATCATTACCGGATCATTCGCTTTTCAGATGATTTTATTATTATGGGCAAAAAACTTAAAGAGGCTAAAAAAGGGCTGCAATTATCAAAAGAAATCCTGGAAAAGCTTCTTTTAAAATTGGATGAAGAAGAAATTGTCAGTTTCGAGCAAGGGTTTACCTTTCTTGGAGTTACCTTTGTCAGAATACAAGCCTCCACCATTTCTTTAATTATACTCGGAATACTAGACCTGATGAATAAGGGATTGCGACCAAAAACCCGAGGGATAATATCTTGATCGTATAGGAAATCCCATTTTTTAGTTGTTAAATCAAGCATTTATTAGTATTATATTCAGGATTGGTCTTTTTTATAAGATGGTCATGTAGAATAATTTATAATCGATGAACCAATCCAATATGAAAATAATTGAAACGAAAAAACACAATAAAGATATTTTTAGATCAATTTTTAAGGATCATTGGGAAGAATTTAAAGAGTTGTATCCTTCGTATAATTGTGATCAGTATGAAGAACCCGTTCAAAAAATGTTTGGCTGTGGAAAAGAGTCAGGTGGGTATAGTGAGCATATATGTTTAAATTGTGGTCGAGATATTAAAAGGGTATGTTTTACTTGCAAAAGTTGTTTTTGCTTATCATGTGCTAAGGGTTACGTAGATAATTTTGTGAGTCAGGTGAGCAAAATTTTACATCCTGGTGTAATATACCGTCATATTGTTTTAACTATTCCAGAACAGTTGAGGGAAATTTTTTATCGCTATCGTCATGACGGTTTTTTTTTGACAGAGTTTATGAGGTGTGGCTATGAATGTTTAGAGGATACGGTATGCACATTAAGAAGGCAGTCATTAAAGATAGGGGTGATTATAGTGGTTCAAACGCATGGTCGTTCTGGCAGATATAATCCTCATTTACATATTATAATGACAGATGGAGGGGTCAACGAAGAGAAGGAGAAATGGGTTGATCTGGGGTATTTTCGGTATGAGATGATTCATAACAAATGGCAGTATCATTTATTTAATATGCTCAAGAGAGTAATTGATACCGTTGAGATCAAGCAATTAGTAAATGAATTGTATAAGGAGTATCCCAAAGGTCTGGTGGCAAATGTTCAAAAAGGTAAAGTTCCGGAGTATTGTAAAGGATTAGCAAAATATCTGGCAAAGTTATGTTGCCTGTCCACCGATAGCTGTTAGACGTATTGTTAACTATGATGGCA
>JAUWIR010000624.1 GCA_030605265.1 Pseudomonadota bacterium
TAACCAAAACAATTATTAAAATAATAATTAATTCAGTCATCCCAATACCAAACATCTTTGCTCTCCTTATTATTCTCTTTTAGGTATTCAAAGATTCATATTTTTACAATGAAAAATCAATAGGTATAATAACATATTTATTTAAAAGAAAAAACAAAAATACTTTTTTCCGATTGAGTTTTAAACAAAGATATTTCCCTTCCCAACCATCTAAAATAAAATAGAAAAATAAACCGAAAAAAAGGAGGACTTCACTATTTCTCTTTATTATTACGCATATCTACCTTTATAAAGGTATTTTTTAAAGATATTTTTGATATTTTTTTGATATTTTTTTTATGAGTTAACTCATTTACAAAGGAAAGAAATTGCGACACATTTTCTTTTGGAAGGATAATTGTATAAGAGACTGCTTCAGTATACTCTTCCTTTTCAATCTTTGCTTCAAACTCCTGCAAATGATATTTGAATGCTGATACTTGCTTATAATCAATCTGCAGGGAAAGCTCTGTTTGAATGATATTTTCCTTAAGGGGTAACCCCTCAAGGGCTTTTTTCAAGCATCCCGAATAAGCTCTCACCAATCCACCTTTTCCTAACTTCACTCCCCCAAAATAGCGCGTCACTACAGCAGTAAGGTCTCCTACCCCACAATGAAGAAGCACATTGAGCATTGGGCGTCCGGCTGTCCCTCGGGGTTCTTTGTCATCACTAAATCCAATCCTACTTGAATCACCTGGCTGACCAATTAAATATGCCCAACAATTATGACTGGCATCAGTGAATTCTCCCTTTATTTGAGAGATAAAGGATTTGCCCTCTTTCATGTTTGGTGTGTGCCGGATACTGGTAATAAAACGACTTCGCTGAATAATTTCTTCATCTCGATGGAAACAAGATGGTATGGGGTAACGATCAGCTGAAATCATTTTTTTTCTGAAAATCAATATTTTTTATTGAAAAACGATTAATAAAATTTAAGGATATTTTCTTATGATCTTATAATCTTTTTTTATTCTAATTGATCAAATCTACTATTAATATTTTTTCAGCAGGAAATCAAGTAATAAAATAATTCTATCCCCTTTCATATTTTAAGGCACAGCCATGGGATGAAATAAAACTTGGCCAAATTTCTCCTTTCCAAATTCCCGAATGATTTTTTGACCTTGGGGAGAAGTTACCCAACCAATATAAGACATAGCCAAAATATAATTTACCGAGGGATATTTTGCAGGGTTTACAGCAATAATTCCATAGGGATTATAAAGCACCGGATCTTTTTCAGATAAAACCTCCAGATCTATTTTTTCTCTATAAACCAAATAAGTTCCACTGTCAGAAACAGTATAAGCTCTTTTTTCATTAGCCAATTGAAGCACTGCCCCCATACCTTGCCCGGCCTCAATATACCATCTTCCTTTAGGGGTAATAGAAGATTTTTCCCATAAAGTTTTCTCCTTTTTATGAGTACCTGAATCATCACCTCGTGAAATAAAATAACTTTTTGTAAAGGCTATCTTTTTTAATACCTCCGCAGCATTATGATTCCCTCTGATCCCGGCCGGATCTTCTTTTGGACCAATAATAACAAAATCATTGTACATAACATCCCGACGATTAACCCCATAACCACTATTTACAAACTTATCTTCAGCAGAACGGGAGTGAACAAATACAACATCACAATCTCCCATTTCGCCGGTTTTAAGGGCCTTTCCCGTACCTTGGGCAATGATATCTACCCGACAATGAAACATTTTCTCAAAAGGAGGATTAAGCGCATTAAATAAACCTGAATTATCCGTACTGGTAGTACTGGAAATTCTGAGTCTCTGCTCCTGCGCTTGAACAAAAATAGCACCATTAATACAAAAAATAACTATGAGAAAAAAAATGATTTTTCTTAAAGAAAAAAACTTCCTCATTGTTCATCCTCCTGAAAAATTTTTTAACTTACCCTAACCCGAACAAGCCGGAACTAAAAAGTATTTATTATTTTTTTGCCACAAAGACATAAAGATTTTATTTCTTCTTCGTGCCTTTGTGCCTTTGTATCAATATAAAAATTTTATATTTAAAAACATGAAATTTAGAATTAAGCGCTTAATACTGTTCGGTATTTCTTGAAGTACTTTTCTTCTTTCTGATATAAATAAACGAATACTCGCGATCTTTGCAGTGCGAAATTATTATTTTGATCAAAACCAGGTTAAATTGAGAATTGCTGCCAAATAGGTAGCGGTTGTTGCTTTTAAGAAAAATAATCAGTATTATTACTTATCATAGATTATTCCTATAAGTCAATATAAGTAATTATAAATTTTAGGGGTTTTGGATGGACTTTTGGAAAACAGCTATTAGAGATTGTTTACATTTATTAATTCATTATGACCGTGAAGTATACGGAATTGTTCTAAGGTCTTTAAAATTCTCTTTTATCGCCACCCTTATGGCGGTTTTGCTGGGGGTCCCCATCGGTTTTTCCATTGGCTCGAAAAACTTTAAAGGAAAGTCCTTGCTTATTCTGCTTTTAAATACTGCCATGGCCCTTCCTACAGTTATGGTAGGGCTTATTGGTTATTCATTTTTATCCAGGAGTGCACCCCTGGGCTTTTTGAATACAATGTTCACTCCTCAGGCAGTGATATTTGGTGAATTTATTCTCTCTTTTCCCATCATCACCAATCTTACTGTGGCAGCTGTTCAAGCAGTTGATCCACGTGTTATACTGACTGCTCAA
>JAUWIR010000613.1 GCA_030605265.1 Pseudomonadota bacterium
GTTTTGGCGCTGTCGCCAAAGATCGGTTTTGCCCCTACTTCCCGCATTAACTCGGATCCATTTGGTCCATGGCAACTATAACAAACAGCTGAAATATCCTTATCAACCAAATCAACCGAATCAACCGAATTTTTCCTGTGAGCCTCAAAACCACTAACATTTGGCATAGCCCTAAAGTTGGCAGGATTGGCCCCTTCCATTAAAATGGATCTGGCCAGTTGTGACTGATCAAGCCGGTAGTGACCGTCATGGGGGTGATGGCATTTATCGCAGCCAATAGCCGTGCCATGAACTGAACGTGATGAATTCTCTTCATGAAGATGACATTGAGTACAGAACTGTGTTCGATGAACTGATTGTCCGGCGGATTTTCCCTCCTGGACCCTCAGATAATCGCCGTTTCCACTTATATCTTTATTAGGCTGCTCATGAGGATTATGGCAAGAGGTACAAGTGAATCCTGAATCTTGGGCCATTTGGTCCTTTTTATCATTGGCCTTTTTTACAGGGAATGCAGCATCTAAGGGAGCGAGTAGTTTTCCAATCCGGGGATCAAGGGCCGCTTTCTCCGACATTACATGGTTTTCACCAGTACCGAGGACTGATGTGTCACAGAACACGTTTCCATTGGTAAAATCATGACCTTGGGTTTCATGGCGCCCCATAATAAAACCGGACAAAGCATTGACCGCATTCCCCGGGTAGTGGCAACTAGTACAGATGGTCTTCACCCCTTCGGCGGAAGGGAGGGTTTGTGCTCCTTGGGGCAGGTTCTCCCAAATCTTTGCTTCCTTGCCCTTCTTTGAAAAATGGCAGTAGGTACATACAAGACTTCTTAATCCGACAACCTTTTGATTGTGTGCTCCTTTTTTATCGCCCTTTCCTCCATCAACAGCCATGAGTGGAGAAGGAAGACTAAAAAGAGCAATGATAATAATGATAACGATTACTTTTCCTTTATAGCTCATTTTTTATCGTTTCTTGTAAAAGAGGGTTATTGATGGTAAGATGACTTTTTTGCTTCAGTGCACCTATATAATTATCAAGGGCTTTTTCTTTTTTTGATGATAAAATTTTTTCTTTAATATTTGCTTTTACTTCATCTAAATCTATATAGCTTGCCTCTTTTTTTTCTAATAGTTTAACCAGGTGATAGCCCTTAAAAGTCCTGATAGGGCTACTAATTTGGCCAGGTAGTAAAGTAAAGACTTGGTTTTCAAATTCCGTCCCCAAACCACTTCCTCCTTTAGCAAAAAATCCCTTTAACCATGAATCTTTCGGTGATGAATGGATTTCAGACACTTCTTTAAAATTAGCTCCTTTCTTTAATTGCTCAAAGAGATCAGAGATTTTTATTTCATCCTGAAGGATAATTTGATCTATTCTGATTTGTTCCGGGCCCCAATAGTCAGCAAGGTGTTTCTGATAATAATTTTGACACTCCTTAAAAGTAACTTTGAGCCCTTTATAAACCTTTTCGGTAATCAGTTTCTTCACCATCAGGTCATCCTTAAATCTGGAGGTATTTTTTTTTAATTCCTCTGCCTGATGGTAATTGAGCTGCCTTGCATATTCAGAAACAAGGAATACTTTAATCTTTTGTTCTAAGGCCCTTCTCAATATGGAAATATCTTTTTCCCATGGTTTGGTTGCCCCAAAGGAGAGGTTTTGATTTTTTGGGATAAGTTCTCCCAAAAGAATCGAATTTCCCTTTATTCGGGCTATTTCAAGACCCATCACCCGAGATAACAAAGCGGCCGTCTTCCCCATGGACACAGACGCTTCAAGTTCTTTGAACAGCGCCTCATTTACTATGACAGAGGCATCTTTTTTTAATTGCTCAAATAATTGGCCCCATCTTTCTTTTTTTCGCTCCAGGGAAATCTTTTGCCGGATATAATCCTTATTTCTTTCAAGAGTAGAGGGGCTGACTTTTCTTTTGGCAAGAAGTTGAAAAAGGGCAAACCCCTCTCGAATTTTCTCCGGTTCACTGATTTCACCTATTTTCATTTGGAATAATTTTTCTACCACCTTTTTGGGAAATATTCCCTTGTCAAAGGTCATATACCCGATATCTCCGCCCTTGGCAGCGTCTTCGGCAAGAGAAAATTTTCTGATGAATTTTTCAAAATCCGCTCCCTTATCTAATTCAGCTTTATGCTTAATGGCCTCATCAAGACTGACCACAACAAGACGGCGTAGATGTATTTCGATTTTTTTATTTTCAGGCATACGGGTAAAAATTTCCTGTTCACTAATTTGAATCCCCTGATTTATCTGCTTTTCTGAAAAATAGTTTATAAGAGATTTATTTTCAAAATCAGCGATTTCCCGCTCATGCTGTTTAAGGGCTCGGGGAAATAAGGTATAGGCTTCTTGAGCCATAAGGGTTTTATCTATCAGGTCCTCAAGGATTTTTTTGGGATTATCTTGAGGACTTTCAGAGGACTCCCACCTGGCAATGCGAGGCCTTGTTTTATAAAAATCCATAAAGTCTTGGACTGAAATCTTTTGTTCATTCACAACAGCTAAAATATCAATTTCCTTACTAAATAAAATACTTAGGGGAAGAAGGGTTAGAGCTAACAAGGTAAAGATGAAGCTTGCAAGAAAGCCTTTATTAAGGCATAATTTGTTTTCCATTTTATTTCTCCTTCTATCGTCTTTTATTTTATCGATTAAATTTTTTCAGGATATCGCCCAAACATTTATATCATGTTTATCCTGTTATCCTGTCAAAGGTTTTTTAAATTAGTGAATCTAAAAAAATCTAAATGCAAAAGTGATAACATTCATTTTATTTGCGTAACTTATGGATATACAAAATTTTTGATGCCAATTTAATATTCCTTGA
>JAUWIR010000307.1 GCA_030605265.1 Pseudomonadota bacterium
AATTTATGATTTTTATCATAATTTTTATGTTTCCCATACTTTCTTAAATTTCAACATAATTACCTCATATCAAAGAGTTGTGACTCCATATATTTTTCTATTCTTAATATAATTCAAAAAAGAAAAATAAGTTAATTTATAATTTTTCAATGACTTAAAAGATGCTTAAAATTTATGACAAAGGCATTAATCTTGCTTTTTGATAACAGAATATTACAGAGCTTATAACTATATAACTATCAGTCTATAAAAAAGCAATTTCCATAATTTCAACAGGGGTAAGTGATGCAGGATATTGGAGAAAACAGTACTATTGAAAAAATTCTCACAGCAGATAAAAATGCCTGCAAGGTTTTAGAGGAAGCAAAGGAAAGAGGCAATCAAATCATTCAGGAAAGCAGGATGGAGGCAAATATTCTCATTGCAGAGACTAAAGAGGATTTACAAAAAAAGAGAGTTGCTATTGAGAAAGAATATATTGCTGAGGGAGAAAAAGAAGTAGCCGGAATCATGGCAGAGAAAGAGGAAAGAAAAGAAAAATTAAAAATGAGGGCCCTGCTGCAACAAAAACAATTAATGAATATTTTAAGAAAAATCATATTTGATGATCTCGTAAAAAGTGAAGGTAAGTGAAAAGGCCATATGCAGAATGGGTTAACAATAAATCATCCACTATATTGACTTTTCATTTTTGACTTTTTCGTTTTGCACTTTTCATTTTTAGTATGAATGTATCATATGTCGGGAAATATTAAATGTTAAAAGCCGCTTTTCAATATTCTTATATTAATGCTAAAGTGCGTTCTTTAAAAAGCGCACTTCTAAAAGCACAAGACTATGAAAACCTGGCCAAAGTGTCGGGTGCAAAAGGCATAGCCGGATATCTCAAAAAAACTTCTTTTGGAAAAAAATTTTCCTCTATCCCTACCTCTTTTGATGGGCTCATTCACCTCTATTATAAGGACCTTTTTACTATATACGAGAAACTGATTAAGATGCTATCCGGAAAAAGAAAGAGATTGGTTCAGCATTTATATCAGAAATATGAAATGGAAAACCTTAAACTTATTCTACGAATAATCTGCAGGGAAAAATCCAGACTTGGTAAAAATTGGGATTATCTCCTTCTCCCGGTCAATGGGTTTAAGAATTTTCAGGCCAATGAGTTACTTCAAGCAAAAGACCTTGAAGAAATTATTGATAAGGTCCGCGGGACCTGGTATTACGAGCATTTAGAAAATTCGAAATATCGCTTTGATGAGGAAAGAGAAACCTTTCCCCTGGAGATGGCCCTTGATCTGGGGTATTACAGTAATTTATGGCAGATCGTCTCCTCTCTGAGCCGGACAGATCGAATTATCGCCAGACAATTACTGGGTATACAGTATGATGCCTTAAATATAATTTGGATGTTTCGCTTTAAAGATATCTATAATTTTTCACCTGAGGAAATTCTTAATTATAGTCTATTGCACGGTTTTTATCTCTCTTCCGAGGTCAGGTTAAAATTAGCCTATGCGATTGATTGTAAGGATATGGTGGATAATTTAAAGGGAACACCCTATAAGGACTTGTTACAAGATATAAAGGACCCTGAAAAATGCTATGTTAAGCTTTTAAGTTTTGAGCTTAATGAGGCCAGGAAAAATTGGAAAAAATTTCCTTTCCAATTGGGTACCCTACTGGATTATCTATTGTTTAAGGAAATAGAAGTAAAAAATTTAATCAGTCTTACAGAGGCAAAAAAGTTAAACCTCTCCCAAGAGGAATTAAAGGATTACTTTTGCAGTTTTTCTTTCAAACAATCGAGTGTAAATATTTGACTGACACCTTAAGATTGCATTGCCTCTAAAAGAGATAAATAAAAAATTCCCAGCCATAATAGGGGAAAATTTCCCCCTATTATATCCCCGGTATTAGGCAGCATTGTGGAATTTTTTTAAAAAAAAAATTAATTTTATACATTTTAGGGTTGAGGAGAGATTTGTCATGTTTACACCAGCCAAAATGGCCAAAATAGATTTTCAGGTATCGCAGGAATATGTGGCCAAAACCACTTCTATTCTTGCTGATTTAAAAAAACTTCACTTAATGAATATTCGAAAAAACCGCCTTGGGCAAATTGATGCAGGATTGCATACTGAGAATAATCTACAGCCCAAATTCTATGAAATGAAAACTCGATTAGAAAAGCTCTTTAAAGTATTAGGGGTTGATCATGAAGAAGAAATAACTCCGGATACTGAAGCTGAAAAGATGGTCCCTCAAAAAGATATTTTTGAAATAGATCAACAGATACAGCAATTAGAAGAACAGATTTTCTCTTTGATAAAAGCTATAGAGGCCCCTGTGAAAGAGAAGGAGGAAAAACAAAAATCACTAAAACAGGCGGAGATTTTTTCTAAAGTGGGGCTTGATCTTGATAGTTTTCAAAAATGTAGATATCTGTATCCGGCGATTGGGCTTATCCCCGGGGGAAACCTGGAGAGATTGCAGTTAAGCTTGTCGAATATTTACCATGTTCTCATTCCCTCTATTTCAATAGATAAAAGGCGTTTAGCCTTTATTTTTGGATCGCGCAAGGACCGGGAAAAAATAGACAAAGCCTTAAGAAGCGCTTATTTTGAAAAATTGGAAATGCCGCAAAAAGTGAATCTTCAGCAGCTCGATTAATCATCGCTATCATGATTTTAGGAAAGGTATAAGCAAGAATGGAGTTTTTCTTGATTGCAGATAAAGAAACAGCTCTCGGGTTTTCTCTGGTTGGTGTGGAGAGTGTTATTGCGGATTCAGAAAAAGAGATATTGAATACCTTTAGAAAAGTAAAGGATCGATCGGATATCGGGATATTTCTTATTACTGAAAGATTAGCCCAAAAGGCACGACCCTTTTTAAATAAAATACTGCATGAAAAAGGAGGGCCTTTAATTCTGGAGATTCCTGATCGGCATGGTTTTCTCTCAGAAAAGGGCCCTGTTGAGTCACTGGTAGTATCAGCCCTGGGCATTAAAGTATAGGAAAGATGGTGGTATTGAGCAATGTCAAATAATGCGGAAATTTTAATTAGTGTCATTATGGAAGAGGCTTTTCAGGAGGCAGAGTCGGTTTTAAGAAAAGCGGAAAAAGAGGCTGCCTGTATTCGAGAAAGTTCTCAACAAGAAAAAGCTAACCTGTTAAAGCAAAAAACAACTTGTCGTAATCAGGCAGAACCCTTTTTTCTAAAAGCCAAGATGGTCTCTCAAGCCGAATTGCAGGCACGAATGGAAATTATTCATCAAAAAGAAGCTATTTTCCAAAAAAATTTTGAAACTCTTCAAAAAGAATTTTTCTCTTTGCATCTTCATCAGGATTATCCTTTCCTCATGAAAAAACTCATCCTGCAAAGTCTTAACTCCTTGGAGGGATCAAAATTTATTCTACAAGTGAATGAACGGGATTATTATCTTTTATCCACTTCGTTTATTGAAGAAATAGTCAAAGAAACAGGAAAGGAAATTTACCCGGATCAACAGTATAGAGATATTCGAGGAGGAGTCATTACTGTGAGATGCGATGGGAAAGTTTTATATGATAATAGTTTGGAAGCCATCTTTCAGCGGCAAGAGGAAGCAATACGCTCCCTAGTTTCACAACACCTGTTTTTCGATTTTTAAGCATCTCTCCCAGCGGTGAAAGAGGGTGACTATGTTGGGCCGGGAAACATTCTTGGCCTTGTTCGGGAAACCCCGATTTTTGAGCATAGAATCCTCCTGCCGCCTCATCTTGAGGGACAAATTGAATACATCCAAAAAGAGGGTCTTTATGACTTAAAGGACTCTATTGCTCATATAGAAACTACTTTAGGGCTTATAGAAATAAGCATGCTACAACGCTGGCCTGTGCGTCAGGCCAGGCCCTATCTTCGACGTTTGATTCCTGACACCCCCCTGATTACCGGTCAAAGGGTAATTGATACGTTTTTCCCTATGGCCAAAGGGGGGGCTGCGGGAATCCCCGGCGGTTTCGGAACAGGGAAAACCGTCACCCAGCACCAGTTGGCCAAATGGTGTGATGCAGATGTGATTGTCTATATTGGCTGTGGTGAACGGGGAAATGAAATGACCGGGGTACTCATGGAATTTTCCAAACTCATGGACTTGAAAAGGGACCGCCCCTTGATGGAGCGGACCATTCCTATTGCCAATACCTCTGATATGCCCCTGGCTGCCCGTGAAGCCAGTATTTATACAGAAATTACCATAGCCGAGTATTACCGGGACATGGGGTATGATGTTGCCCTGATGGCTGATTCCACTTCCCGTTGGGCTGAGGCCCTGCGGGAGATTTCAGGAAGATTGGAGGAAATGCCTGCTGAAGAGGGGTCCCCTGCTTACCTGGCCTCTCGCCTGGCCAAATTTTACGAGAGGGCCGGAAGGGTCCAAATCCTCTGTGACAAGGCGGGTTCAGTCAGCGCCATTTGCGCTGTTTCACCTCCGGGCGGGGACTTTTCAGAACCTGTCACCCAACACACTAAACGATTCGTTCGCTGTTTCTGGGGGCTGAATAAAGAATTGGCCAGCGCCAGGTATTTTCCTGCTATTCACTACATGGAAAGCTATAGTGAGTATCTTGACTTGATTCAAAATTGGTGGATTTGCAGGATCGATCCTGAGTGGAGGACCTTAAGAGATGAGGCCATGCATATTTTGCAGCAGGATTTTAAATTACAAAAAATCGTCAAATTGATTGGGGAAGACGCCCTGCCTGATAACCAGCGTTTGATTCTAGAGGGGGCCAGGGTTTTTAAAAATGCCTTTTTGCAGCAAAGCGCTTTTGATGAAGTGGATGTTTACACAGTACCGGAAAAACAATTTTTTATGCTCAAGGTGATTATGCACTTTTATCAGAGGGCCAAGGTAATTATCAGGCGACATATTCCCTTATACCGGGTTATGCAGCTCCCTATTTTAAATAATATCAATCGAATGAAAGAAAAAATTTCCAATCATGATACAGAATCCTTTCATCTTTTGTTAGAGGAAATTGACATACAGATGAATGAGTTAGAAAAGGAGAGCATGGCAATTCTATGAATTCTATGAATAGTGGCTTAGGAAAAGAATATGTAGGCGTTACCAAGGTATCAGGGCCTTTATTGTTTATTGATAATGTTGAGGGGATAGGTTTTGATGAGCTGGTAGAGATCAAGACCAGGAATAATGAAATCCGTCATGGTCGAGTGCTGCCGGTAAGTCGCACTTCTGCGCTCATTGAAGTATTTGAGGGAACAGGAGGATTGACTATCTCCTCAACCAGAGTGCGTTTTCATGGGAGACCCCTGCAGATACCAGTCTCCTTAGATATGTTGGGAAGAGTTTTTAATGGCTTGGGAAAGCCGATTGATGGGGGTCCCCTACCCTTCTACCAGGAAAAGCGGGATATTAATGGCGACCCCATCAATCCGATCATTCGTGACTATCCTGATGATTTCATTCAAACCGGTATATCTTCAATTGACTGCATGAATACATTGGTGAGGGGGCAGAAGCTGCCTATTTTTTCCGGCAGCGGCCTGCCTCACAATGATTTGGCTGCCCAGATTGTGCGTCAGGCCCGCGTCTCAAGGCAAAATGAAGGTTTTGCCATTGTTTTTGCAGCTATGGGGGTAAAAAATGACGTGGCCCACATGTTTCGGCAAAGCTTTGAGGACAGCGGCGTTTTATCACGGGTAGTCATGTTTTTGAACCTGGCCAATGATCCTTCCATAGAGCGACTGGTTACTCCCCGATCAGCCCTTACTATTGCCGAATATCTGGCCTTTGATCAAGGCATGCATG
>JAUWIR010000155.1 GCA_030605265.1 Pseudomonadota bacterium
CAACCTGTGCAATTAACAATTTAGACAGGATAACAGGATAGACAAGATAATTTTTAATCCTGACTATTATTTATAATAATTCTTTGACTTTACGCTTGCTCTCAACTTTATTTTCTCCCAAATTAAGCAAGCCCATTGATTTTCTCGTTGCCCAAGGTAATTCTTATTATAAATACGGTATACATACTTAATAATTTGTTCTGTCAATTCACTATATTCCATATAACCTCTTACCTCCTTTAGGTTGTGATAAATCTTTTTGATTAACTGGATTTAGATCATGTTAATCCTGTTATCCTGTCAAATATTTTTTTACATTAGTGAATCCAAAAATCTAATTGCACAGGTTGTATTTTGATTAAGATAGGACGATTAGCCGATAAATTAGAAGAAAAATTTAATGATTCCCGGAAGATGAGGGGGTAAAAGAGGTTAAAGTCGTTATGAGTGATGAGATAAAAGATTTAAAAGAAGACGTTCATAAATTAAGTATTTTAGTGGAAGATGTTTTTGACAAGATTAAAATAGTGGCTGAAGGTACGGCTATGTTTAATGAAAAGTTTGATAGACGAATCGATGAATTAGAAGAAAAATTAGGGGGAAAGGATAGATGATATTCAGAAGATGATGGGTATAATGCATAAGGAGCTGGATAATAAAATAGATGAGACGGCGCAAAGGCTGGATAATAAAATTGATGAGACGGCGCAAAGACTGGATAATAAAATTGATGAGTCAAAAAAGGAATTAAAGGCTGATATCCTGAGGGTGGAAAGCAGGGTAATAATTATTGATGAAAAGCTTGAAACCCACGAAAAGGTTATGCATCATCATTGAGCATTGAAAAAGGCCACACTTGTATAGCTAAGCCAGGGATTAAAGTTTTCCGGGTCAACCGTAATTGGTGTGGTGAAATTAGCTATATTTTCCCATTTTTGCTTATTATTACAAGTGGTTATCGCAAAATCCAGTGGATTCAATTTTTTATTCATACCCTTATATTCAAAAGTTATATAATCTAGCCCTATTTTTACATAACTTTTTGATTTTATTGACCACACCAATTCCGGTTGACTGTGTAATTGCCACATCAAATACGGTTGACCCAGTTTTCCTTGGCTTTTTATTTAGTTGCATATATGCTGGGAAAAAACCTGGCGGGTAGGTATTGGATATATTAATAACAGTGGGACTGATCTTTTTGATTATTTACTGTCCTCTTGCCTTTGGGGCAGTGCATATTTTTTCCTTTACTCTCATGGAAATGGGGGCGCTTTTATTACTGTCGGCATGGCTGCTGAAACAGGTTTGGAACGGGCCGAAAAAAGGGCCTTTGGGCGCTGAAAGGGAAGGGGGGAAATATGGAATTGAAATAGAAAGTACACCTTTATATTATTTTGGGTCCCTCTTTATTGGGTTTATTATCCTCCAACTAATACCTCTGCCGTGGCAAACGGCAAAGATTATCTCTCCCGGCACATTAAAAGTGTATAAGGAAGCCTTTAAGGAATTACCCGCCTTTATGACTTTGTCAATTTATCCGTACATGACCAAGATAAATTTATATAAGGTTTTGGCTTATGTGGGGATATTTTTTCTTATTGTAAATTGGGCGGACTCAAAAAAGAAAATCCTGGGGATTGTCCATGCTCTTATTGCCCTGGGAACTTTTGAGGTCATTTATGGTATAATAGGATCTTTAGGAGGATATGGGCATATTTGGCGGTATAAAAAGATTTGGAACCCTCAGTTTGTTACCGGCACTTATATTAATACAAATCACTTAGCAGGCTTGTTGGAGATTATTATACCTCTAGCTTTTGGGCTTTTTATTGCCTTGTCCAGTAAGAAAAATATGAACAAAGAAAAAAGGACCGGCCGAATTGAGGGGATCAGGGGGTTTTTACTTACTCTTAACTTCAGTGATTCGAATAAAGCAAAAAAGATACTGGTTATTTTTTTGACGGCTATAATGATCCTGGGCTTAATCCTCTCAGGATCGAGAGGGGGAATTCTCTCCCTGGCTGCCGGCTTCCTGTTTATGAGTATATTATTACTTTTTCGAAAAAAATTTAGAAAACATGCCGTGGCCCTTTTGATTATCGGAGCAATAGCTTTAATGTACGGCCTTCATGTGGGGATGGATTTAACTATAAATAGGTTTGAGCACATGGAGCAAACTGCCAATTTCAGGATGCGCTTTGCCAAAACATCTATGGATATGTGGAAAGATCTTCCAGTATTGGGGGCAGGGCTGGGTACTTTCCAACAGGCCTATCGAAGATATAAAGCCCCTGAGGATGATCACTGGGAGATAGATCACGTCCATCATGATTGGATAGAATTAGGGGCGGAAATGGGATGGATGGGATTTGGTTTAGTATTTCTAAGTTTTTGGTTTTGCTTGGGGTACTTTTTGTATCTTTGGAAGAAAAGAAAGAATAGTTTTAGCGCCGGAATTGGCCTTGGCGGTATGGGCGCTATGGTCTCTATAGCTTTACATAGTCTTACCGACTTTAATATGCATATTCCAGCCAATGCCCTGTTGTTAATCATAGTGGTGGGAATTACCCTGAAGGCCTTGAAGATTAATCACCATGGGAGAGTGGGAAATGGTCTAAAGAAGAGGGAAAGAAAATTAAACCAGGAGAGGATAACTATCTATTTTCTAGGGTGGCTTCGGTGGCCGTTAACGATGATTATAGTCGGAGCGTTTTGTTTTGCTGTGGTTACTGTGGTAAAGCCTTTGTATGCGGAAAGGGTTTTTCCTACTTTGCCTGATAGCACTGTTAAGAGGAAAGCGCCTGCCTTGGATGATGTCTGCAGGGCTATTGGGTACGAGAACAGCAATGCGGAATATTTTTATCAGCTGGCTATACTTTTAGAAAAAGAGGACGGGGGGGGGCAAAAGACAGAGGATGATTTGAAAAAAGTTGAGTGGGCCTTTGGAGAAATGGGAAAGGGGGCAGAGGCTGATTTGATTGCCCTGGCTTTAAGGCGAGCTATTCAATTGAACCCGACTAATCCTTTTTATCATTTGAAACTGGCCCGGCATATACTCAGCAAAAGGAAGGAAAAGGCGGATCAAGCTGAATCCATTATAGCTAACGCGGAAAGAGGGTTTGAGAGGGCTTTTTATTTTATGCCTAATTCAGCGTACATAAATTTATCTGTGGGAAGCTACTGGCTGTGGAAGTCAAAAATAGTGAAGGAAGAAGAAGCATATATTGAGGCTTATGATCGCTTTATACAACATTTTCGGAAAACATATCAGATTAACCCAAAATATAAAAAGCGGATTCAAAGGTCGGTTAAACAGTATTATCCGGTTGATAGTGTGCTGGAGCCTATCTTCGCACCGCAGATAAACGCAGATTAAACGAAATGAATGAGCAATAAAATAGACATCTTTCCAAAATAAATTTGACAGGATAACAGGATTAACATGATAGAAAATTTAATTATTCTACATGACCATCTTATAAAAAAGACCAATCCTGAATATAATACTAATAAATACTTGATTTAACAACTAAAAAATGGGATTTCCTATACGATCTAGTTAATCCTGTTATCCTGTCAAAAAAAAACGAATAGGCTATGAATACTAATTTTTAAGAATATGAGCAAATCAAATCGTATTTATCTCTCTCCGCCACATATGGGGGAAGCTGAAAAACAATTTGTTTTGGAAGCTTTTGAAACTAATTGGATTGCGCCATTCGGCCCTCACATAGATTCTTTTGAACGGGAATTTTGTGAGATAGTCGGCTGCAAATATTCAGCAGCATTATCTTCCGGTACGGCAGCAATACATTTAGCCTTACAACTGGTTGGTGTAAAACCGGGGGATGAAGTACTGTGCTCTACTTTGACTTTTATTGCCAGCGCCTCTCCTATTATTTATCTCGGAGCGGCTCCAGTATTTATAGACAGCGAACGGATCACCTGGAACATGGACCCTGGGCTGTTGGCTGAGGAGCTGGAAGGGCGAGCAAAACTGAAACAACTACCAAAGGCGGTTATCCTTGTCCAACTTTATGGCCAGTGTGCAGCCATTGATGATATCCTTGAGATTTGTAAAAAGTTTAATGTTCCTGTGATTGAAGATGCCGCCGAAGCGCTTGGCGCTACCTATAAAGGCCGAAGCCCGGGAATTTTTGGTCGTATAGGCGTTTTCTCCTTTAATGGTAATAAAATTATTACCACCTCCGGCGGGGGAATGTTAGTTTCAGATGATGAGGCCCTGGTTGCCAAAGCGCGTTTTTTGGCTATGCAGGCACGCGACCCTGCACTGCACTATGAACATTCGGTCATTGGTTACAACTATCGGATGAGCAATGTGTTAGCCGGTATTGGGCGAGGGCAGCTTCGCGTGCTCTCAGAGCGCGTTGAGGCTAAGCGGCGCATTTTCGAATCTTATAGGGCTGCTCTGGCTGATTATGACGGCCTTGAATTTATGCCTGAAGCTCCTTTTGGGAAATGTACACGATGGCTCACCTGTCTAACCGTTGATGCTAAAAAATTTGGTGTGGACAGGGATACTATTCTGGCAGCTCTTGCCGGAGAGAATATTGAAGCCAGACCCGTATGGAAGCCTCTTCATCTGCCACCGGTTTTTAAAGGATGCAAATGCCGCGGCGGGGCTGTGGCTGAAGATCTTTTTAACAGAGGCATTTGCTTGCCTTCAGGGTCAAATCTGACCTCGGCAGACCTGGAAAGGATTATATTTACTATACTAGCTTGCCGCTAGAAACTAAGTAGGAAATAATGAACCTGTACAATCCCAAATCTTGATGAATTCGTAAAAAAATTTCTTTTGGGGCAATTAAGCGACTAAGTGTTTAAAAAAGCGCAAAGCAGGACCAAAATTGCATTTCAAGAATAGTATCTTCAATGAATTGATATTGGTTGTTTTTCTTTAACCGGCCAAAGATTTCCTTTTTGCTTAAGCTTAATGTTTCCCGGGCATCTTTCAGGGAGCATGATTCAATTAAACCTTCTTTATATGCATTTTCAATATCCTCATATACTTCCGCCGGATATAAATCGTTGCTGCACGAAACCAGGCATTTCCATATTCGCGAAGGTTTCCTTATGAGCTTTCCTCTAAAAAGGCTTTTATAATAATCCAAAATTTCTTCTCTGGACTTCTTATTATATAAAACTAAAGCTGTTATCCCTTTCAAGGCACCTTCACGAATGTCGGCGCTAACACGCTCATTTTCTACTATATCTTTCATCAAAGAATCATCTCCCCCGGAAACAGATGCGAGAATGCGTGCAAGATACTGTGGTGTAATACCTCCTAATAATCCAAGTAAAAAATTTTCCGGTAATAATAAAAAGTTGATGATAAGTGGATAGGCAAGTTTTTCTCGGAATTGAGCAAGCAAAAACATAGCATATATATGTGCCATATAATTTTTTTGTTCAAAGAAAGCTTGCGCATTCGAATTGCACTGCTTCAAAATTTGTAAAAGGTGTGGAGTAATCTCCTTTTCAAACTGTATGGCTTTTGTTAAAGCCCTTTCAGGAAATATTCCATTGTTATATTCTAATTCTTTTACAATTTTTTGCATATTCACTTTAAAAATTTTTTCTTTTTTTTTATTTTTATTAATGAGCTATTCTAAAACCGGGAGTTAATTAAAAGAAGTATTAATATTTTCGGCATTTTTTGGTATTATACATTACATTGAGTTGGCCTATTATCCTTTAAGGTAATGTTATTAGAAGGATTACATATACTGTGGTGTGATAATGAGCCCCTTGGGCCTATAATTATTGGGATATTTATTCCATGAAATTCCGTGTTGATTAAATGAAGCATCAATGTGAGGAGCCGATTATTATATGATATCAAGGAATAAGAGAGGATTTAAAGGTCATTGTTTTAAGGGAATAAAATTATGCGAATGGCAAGTTGCCTTATTATGTTTTGTATTAGCCTGTCTTTTAAGTTCACAAGCCTGGGCAGTTGGAAATATTCATTTTGGTCTTATTGAAATCAACCCCGGATTTCATGTAAAAGAAACCTATAATGACAATGTTGATGTGGACGATCCCGATAGTCATGGTGATTGGATCACTTCCCTTTCAGCAGGGGTTAAGATGAAATGGCCGCTGAAGCAACACACAATTGAAAGTGATTGGTTGGTCACGAAGCCGCAATATGCCAAATATACTAAGTGGAATTATACTGAATATCGCCTTTCTGCCAGAGGGGATTTCTTATTTGGATGGGGAGGAAGACAATTTCGTTTAGACCTGAAACATCTTTCCCTCAAAAGCTCTGATTCTCCCGAACTTGGCGAATACCGTCGAAAACGTAAAGAAGATCAGTTTACCCCAAGGTTAAAAATTAATATTAAAGATAATATACAGTTGGACTTGGGGTATGGATATCGAAAGTCCCGCTATGAAGATCAGATTGATCAATCAGACAGTAAAGATGAAAATTACTATTCGACTGCCTTAAATTTAAAAATAGCATCGAAAACTACCGTGTTTTTTTCTGCTCGCCGGGGCTGGATTGACTATGAAAATCATAGTAATAATTCTACCTCGTTGGCTATAATCCCTGGGATACGATGGGAGGTTACGGCCAAACTTTACAGTCAACTGAGCGCCGGCTTTCAGTGGAAGGATTATAAAGACAAAACACAAAAAGATACTGAAACCATGCTTGTTATGTTTGATCTTACCCATACCCTATCTGATTTTACTAAGGTTAAATTAAATCTTGATATTGGAGAGCGGGATTATGCCTTTGATCTGTGGATCGAAGACAGTATAAGGACAATTTACGATAATTATAAACTTTATAAAATTAATATTTCATCTAATCATCAATTGACTTATAAAGTGGGATTTAATCTTGGGATGACCTATGAATACGATAATTACCAAAAAATAGATCGACAAGACAAGATTTCTTTATTGGATTTTGGCATAAAATATCAAATACAGGAGTGGTTGTTTCTAGATTGTGGATTCAAGTATAAACATCGTAGTTCCGATGGGAAAAATCCTGCCAATGGATATACGAATAAGATCTATTCTCTTTCTCTGGGCTTAGCCCTTTGAGATTAACGGGGGCTGACCAGTAAATACAGCCAATAAATACAGCTGGTAAAAACAGCCGATAAGCTGATGAGCTGATAATACAGCTGATACTCGATGTTCAAGTTTTTTATAAGTGCTTGATTTTATTGGACCGGAATCTAGGGGTAAAATATGCCCGTTCATGTAAAATCAATAACTTATGAGCGGATAGTATCCGGTGAAACCCTTGATAACGCTAAAAACTTGAACATCGAGTGATAAGGAGGGCATCCTTCTTTACGTTTTCGCGGCGCACGTTGTAGTCGATAATAGCGATAGCACCTTTCCCCCGCACATACTCATAGTTTTTAATGGCATCGTACTTAGAGTCAGCAATAACAATTTTCACTTCACACTGATGATGGTCAAAGATTTGATCAGAATTTTCAATAAGTAAATCAGCTTCTTCGGCATTGCCTGCAATATTGTTTACAGCCACTGGGAGTTCAATTCCAAGGTGAAGTTCTACTGAGGTAGAAAATACAGCATTGTAGCCAAAAACTTTTTGTTTCTTATCCGGATTTTTGGTATCCCTCCTCACCCCGACTTTAGCATCAGTATCCTTTGGCAGTTTAGGGCAGCTGATGGTAATTGAGCCATTAAGAGGGTCAATATGGGTAACGTTAGAGCGTATGGTATTGATACACAGATGCTGTTTAGCCAGTTCATTTTCAACACCAAAAAGGCAAGCCGTATTTTTTTGTTCCTTTGAAGGTTCCCCGTCACAAAAAGAAAGTTTAAAAGCAAAAAGTTCTACCTTAGGTTTTTTAATATCCTCTGGAAAGCGATCAGAGGGGCATTCGGTATATACCCTGCATTCGTCGCCAAGATTATAATTTGAGAGATTGTTAAGGCGATAGATGATGCGGCTTCGCACTTTCTCAATGACTTGGGTTACTTTGATGGACTTGCACTCTTTACAGAAATAGCAGCAACCTCGGTACCTAGCCCAAGTAGGGTATAAAGTTCCATCAACGCTAAGAATATTAAAAGTAATCATCTCAAGCTGATGAAAGATATCTACGAGGACATGAAAAATTTCGTTATAGCGTTTTTCACTGATGCGGCTGCGAAAATTAGAAAAGGTACCCTCAGAGGGGATATGATCCATGGAAATACCAGCATAGGTTCTATAGGCCCTGCCACTGTCTTCATCCTGAAGTGCAGTAAGGAACTGGGTCATCTTCTTGTTTCCATCAATGTACCTGAATAAATCTAATAGAAAAAGGCTTGGCGGATCATAAGGGGGCGGGCCAAAGGCAGAATAACAATCTGCCGGCAAAGACCTGACAAAAGAAAAATCAATATTTTTTCCTCTAAATTCCGAAACTATTCATATTGCAGCAACTTTCGAAAATCTTTACACAAAGGATATCCCCACACTGCCTTAATGGACCGATTGGGTTTGTTGGTTTGGTCATTTTTACCTCGGC
>JAUWIR010000142.1 GCA_030605265.1 Pseudomonadota bacterium
ACTTCCGGATCGAGTTGGCGAATGGACTTTAATAGCCTCACTCCACCCATTATAGGCATATTTTTATCTGTGATAATAAGATCAAAATGCATCTGTTTTGCTTTGGCCAGTGCTTGCCTTCCATTTTGGGCGGTGGTAATTTGATACCCTTCCTCTTCCAGAGCCTCTTTAAAAATGTTGCATAACTCTTCGTTGTCATCTACAATAAGAATTTTCGGGGAATCCATGAAATTAATTCCTCCATTATTTACATCTTTGATTTACTAATCGGTTACACTCTTTTCTTAATCGGTTTATCTAGAGGAATTATTTAATGCAAGGGGAGCAGAGTGCATATATTAATAGTATAGGAGATAATTACAATTTTGTAAAGTTGAATGTGCCGGATAAAAATAGATAAAAAAGGAGTGAAAAAAAAATTAATGAAGAGCAAAGAGTATCGTAACCCCTTCCCAACAGTGGATATCATAATCGAAGTTGAAAATAAGGGGCTTGTCTTAATACGCCGGAAAAATCCCCCCTATGGGTGGGCAATTCCCGGCGGGTTTGTAGATTATGGGGAATCGTTAGAGGAAGCCGCTATTCGGGAGGCCAAAGAAGAGACTTCCTTGGATGTTCAATTGATTAGACAATTTCATACCTATTCAGATCCTCAAAGAGATCCACGTTTTTGTACCATTTCAACAGTGTATATTGCACAGGCAAAAGGAACTCCGGAAGGAAAAGATGATGCTCAAGAGGCCAGACTTTTTACCCGGGACAACCTTCCGGATGAGATGGCTTTTGATCATGAAGAGATTTTAAAAGATTACTTTAAGAAAAGATATTGAATTTTTTTTCTTCAGAGGGAAAAATTATTTTTAGTCGATGAGAAAAGAGAGGGAGAAATATTATTTATTAAAATCTGTCCAAATGTTTGTTGATGAATTGAGACTTTTGGAAGAGAATGATACTGTCCTAGTGGGTGTTTCCGGTGGGCCGGATTCAGTAGCTCTCCTTCAACTTTTGCTGGAGTTAAAAAATATCTATACCTTGACTTTGGTGGTGGCGCATCTTGAACACGGCATAAGGGGTTTAGAATCAAAAGAGCAGGCTTCTTTTGTTTCTGACCTTGCAGAGAAGCTGGGACTTAAATCGGTTGTTCTATATGTAGATGTCCCCAAAAGATGCCATGAGATGAAAAGTTCATTGGAAGAGGCGGCAAGAATAGTTAGGTATACCTTTTTTAAGGAAACAGCAAAAAAAATCGGGGCTACGAAAATTGCCCTCGGCCATACAGCTAATGATCAGTCAGAGACCTTATTAATGCGATTGATTCGAGGATCAGGATTGGAGGGCCTTGCTTCTATGCGACCGAAAAGAGATTTTTCCCCTTCGGTAATCAGACCGCTGTTGAATACTTATCGAAAAGATATATTAGCCTACCTGAAAGAGAAGAATATTGCCTATTGTACTGATTCCAGCAATCAAGAGATCAGTTGCCTTCGTAATAAAATCCGACTCAAATTAATCCCCTTATTAGAAAAAGAGTACAATCCCAATATTGTGGCAACTTTGCGTCGCACTGCCTCAATTCTGAGTGAAAAACGAGAATGGATTGCTTCGATTCTCAAGCAAGAATCCAAGAAGTGCTTTCATTATGGAAGTGATAATTGTTTGATTATGGATTTGCCGTATTTTTCCTCTCAGCCCTTGGCTTTACAACGAGAGCTTATCCGCTGTGCCGTGCAGAAGGTTACCCTTAAACACTATAAACTGGATTATACGAAAGTTTGCCTTGCTCTTGATTGGGTAAAAAAAGGGAAGAGCAAATGCTTTTCTCTTTCCGACAAACTTTATTTGCGAAAAGCAGATGATACATTACTGATTGAGCAAAAAAGAAAAAAGCCCCTTCATGAATCCAAGGTATTCTGTTACAAGTTGCATGTTCCAGGACATACCTGGATTCCGGAAGTAAATATTCGTATTCAGGCCACTATTTTGGATTGGTCTGAAATAAAGGGAGAATTTAATCCTGAAAAGGCTTATTTAGATGCTTCCAGTTTACATTTTCCATTGTATGTTAGGTCCCGCCGAGCCGGGGATCGATTTTCCCCGCTTGGTCTTGAAGGAACGAAAAAATTAAAAAATTTTTTTATAGATGCCAAGATCACCAGGGGAAAAAGGGAACAAATTCCATTGGTAGTATCTGATAAGACAATTGTTTGGGTTTTAGGAATGCGCATTGCAGGTCCCTTTAAAGTGACCCAAAAAACAAAGAAAGTCCTTTTGCTTGAGAAAATGAGGTAAATCCTTTTGTATGGTTGTAATAAAAAAAATAGTGTGCTAACATTATAAAGACTTAGTATGCATTATAAACTTGATAAATGTGCAAAATTATGATAAGAAAAAATATTTTGGAGGCATATTTTGAATAATTCCTTTTATAAAAATTTAGCCCTCTGGTTAGTCATGGGGCTAGTGTTAATATTGTTGTTTAATCTTTTCAATGCACCAAAAACTCAAGTGAAAAAACTTGTCTTTAGTGATTTTTTAGCTGAAGTGCAACGAGGGAACGTAGCGGATGTGGTCATTGAAGGGAATTATATTCAAGGTGCCTTCCAGGATAATACCCGGTTTAAGACTTATGCCCCGAATGACCCTGATTTAATCAACATTTTGCGAGATTACAATGTAAGAATAGAAGCAAAACCGATGGAGGAATCCTGGTTTACCAATGTGTTCATCTCCTGGTTCCCCCTCATTTTAATTATCGCCATATGGGTATATTTGATGAGACAGATGCAAGGAGGCGGGGCCAAGGCTTTATCTTTTGGAAAAAGTAAGGCGAAAATGTTTTCCAATCAGAAAACCAAAATCACTTTTGAGAGTGTTGCGGGGATCGATGAGGCCAGGGAGGAGTTACAGGAGATTATTGATTTTTTACGTGATCCCCCAAAATTTCAAAAATTGGGGGGGAAAATCCCCAAGGGGGTCCTCTTGATGGGGCCGCCGGGTACTGGAAAAACATTATTGGCAAGGGCTATTGCCGGAGAGGCCGATGTGCCCTTTTTTAGCATCAGTGGTTCCGATTTTGTGGAAATGTTTGTTGGAGTAGGCGCATCAAGGGTTCGTGATCTTTTTGAACAAGGAAAGAAGAATGCGCCGTGTATTATTTTTGTAGATGAAATTGATGCTGTTGGTCGGCATAGGGGCGCCGGTTTAGGAGGGGGCCATGATGAACGTGAACAGACCTTGAACCAGTTACTGGTTGAGCTGGATGGATTTGAATCCAATGAAGGCGTAATCATGGTAGCTGCCACTAATCGACCTGATGTCCTTGACCCTGCTTTGTTGAGGCCGGGAAGATTTGATCGTCAGGTAATTGTCTCACGACCGGATATAAAGGGAAGAGAAGGAATTTTAAAAGTCCATACAAAGAATGTTCTCATTGACAAACAGGTTGATTTAAAAGTGATTTCACGAGGCACGCCTGGGTTCTCCGGCGCGGATTTGGCCAATTTAGTAAACGAGTCAGCTCTTTTAGCCGCCAGCAAAGGAAAAGATAAAGTTTTTATGGAGGATTTTGAAGCAGCCAAAGATAAAGTAATGATGGGAAGAGAGCGAAAGAGTATGATCATCAGTGATGAGGAGAAAAAAATTACAGCCTATCACGAATCCGGTCACGCTCTGGTGGCTATGATGATCCCCGGTGCTGATCCAATTCATAAAGTGACTATCATTCCTCGCGGCAGGGCTATGGGGTTAACTCAGCAGTTGCCTGTTGATGAAAAGCATAATTACTCAAGAGATTATCTTATGAATAATATTACTATTCTGCTGGGTGGAAGGGCAGCCGAAGAGATCATCATGAATCGCATGAGTACCGGCGCCGGGAATGATATTGAGCGATGTACTGAATTAGCCCGGAAAATGGTGTGTGAGTGGGGGATGAGTAATAAATTGGGCCCCCTATCCTTTGGAAAAAAGGAGGAGCAGATTTTTCTTGGCCGCGAGTTTGCTCAACATAGAGATTATAGTGAGAAAACAGCTTTGTTAATTGATGAAGAAATAAAGCGCATTGTCAATGAAAACCATACTCGTGCCAAATCTATCTTGAAAACAAACCTTGATCAGCTTATGAAGTTAGCGCATACGCTTTTAGATAAAGAAGTTCTAGATGGTTACGAGGTTGAGCAAATTGTCAAAGGAAAATCTTCTTTAAAGGAAACGACAGAGGAAGAGAAAACAGTTAAGCAAGAAGAGAGTGCGAAAGGACCCAAAAAGAAAACAGCCAAGGCTGCGGGTACGAAACACACTACTTCAAAAAAGATAACGCCTCAAACAGGATAATGTTTTTGCCTCCATAGTTGGTCTTTCTGATTTATCCAACTTATTAAAACAGTATGAGAAAAGAATATTCCCTTCATTTGCATGATAGGGTCCTTTTTCTTAGGCAAAGGACCATAATCATGGGTATACTCAATATTACTCCAGATTCATTTTATGATGGAGGCAAGTGTCTACAGGTGTCTGAGGCAATACAAAAGGCCCGGCAAATGGGCGCTGAAGGGGTGGATATTATTGATATTGGGGCTGAATCAACTCGGCCTGGAGCTGTGCCCATTTCAGAAGATGAAGAAATTAAAAAACTTGTTCCTATTATTAAACAAATACGAAAAGAGATCTCCCTTCCTGTTTCCGTTGATACCTATAAAGCAAGGGTTGCTGAAAAAGTATTGGACCTGGGAGTTCATCTTATAAATGATATCAGCGGCTTACATTTTGATCCCCGAATGGCGGAAGTGATTGCTGAATATAAATCAGGGGTCATTTTAATGCATATTCAAGGAACGCCGAGGGACATGCAAAAAAATCCCTCTTATCAAAGGTTAATTCCCGAGATCAAAGATTATTTAGAAGAGGGGATTAAAAAAGCTCAGGGGGCAGGCATTTCGCTTGATCAAATCATCATAGATCCCGGGATAGGGTTTGGCAAAACCCTGGTGCATAATTTACAGATTATCCAGGGGCTTTTAGAATTTGAATCTCTTGATAGACCAATTTTACTTGGGCCTTCTCGAAAATCCTTTATTGGGAAAGTGTTGGACCTGCCTGTAGAAGAGCGACTTGAGGGCACTCTTGCTGCTTGCGTTGTTGGGATCATGAAGGGCGCCCACATGGTCAGGGTCCATGATGTAAAAGCTGCAGTGCGGGCATGCAAAGTAGCTGATGCAATTTTCAGGCCCCAGCAATTTGAAAAACCATTGTCGTAAGCAAATCTTTTTTTTATTTTTCCCACAAAGAATAAAATGTAGCAAGGAGTTAGGAAATATGGCTAAATTAGGAGTAAATATAGATCATATCGCCAATATTCGGGAAGCAAGGAAGGCAATACACCCGGACCCGATTGCGGCGGCACTTATTGCTGAGATGGCGGGTGCAGATGGAATTACTGTGCATCTTCGGCAAGATCGAAGACACATTCAGGATAAAGATTTAAGGCTTTTACGTGAAATAGTAAAAACCAGGTTGAATCTGGAAATGTGCGCGGAAGAGGAGATGTTGGAGATTGCTTTATCTGTACAACCGGAAATGGTAACACTGGTTCCTGAAAAACCGGATGAAGTGACTACTGAAGGGGGCCTTGATCTTATGCAACATAAAGATCTGTTGGCTGAAAGAATTCAAATTCTTCAAAGTTCCGGTATTACAGTAAGCCTTTTTATCGACCCTGACTTATCCCAAGTGAAGATGGCCCATAAAATAAAGGCCGGCTACATTGAACTTCATACGGGATTATATGCAGCTGCCGGAACAACAGAAAAACGAACCGAGGAGCTTGATAGAGTACGACAAGCTGCCAAATTGGCCCAAAAGTTACAAGTAGGGGTCAATGCAGGGCATGATCTTAATTATAGAAATGTTGCCCCTATAGCAGCTATTGAGCAAATAGAGGAATTGAATATCGGGCATAATATTATTGCCAGGGCAGTTTTTGTGGGGTTGGAGCAGGCTGTTAAAGAGATGCTTGCCTTAGTTAAATGAGACATTTGCTTAATAAATGATGGAAAGAAAATATCTTGTATTAGGGTTTTTTATTCTGACCTATGTGTTATTCATTATTTTTCCCCGAAAAAGAACTATCTCAGCCCTTAGTTGTTCTTTTTTAATCATCCTTTTCACCAGGGCCAGTCTTTTACAAATCCTCTCCTTTGTAAACTGGAATGTAATGGGGATATTCCTAGGTACCCTGGTGGTAGCGGATATTTTTATGCTTTCCAAAGCCCCGGCGTTTCTTGCTGAACAGATGACAATACGCGTAAAGGATGCTCCGGCTGGGCTATTATTTTGCTCTTTTTTTTGACAGGGTTTATCTCAGCATTTGTTGAAAATGTGGCCACTTTATTGCTCATTGCTCCTGTTGCTTTTTCTCTGTGCAAAAGGATGATTGGGACATCATCCTCTTTATTGCGGCAATTTTTATCCTGGTGGGATTTCTCGTAAAAGAAGGCTGGATGGAGATCCTGGCAGAGGTTATTTATCATCAGGCCGGCTCAAGTAAATTGGCAGTATATTTATTGTTGATAGGCGTGGCCATGTTTTTTTCCGCTTTTGTGGATAATATCCCCTTTATTATTGCCATGATGCCTGTTGTGGCCTCAATTTGTGCAAAAGGAGGTTTCCCTCTTCCCTTGATGCTTTTTGCTCTTCTTATTGGTTCCTGCATCGTCATGGCCTAGTCATGACTTGCGGGGGAATATCACTCCGGTGTGGGCCTCTGCGAATATTGTGGCCACAGGAATGCTTCAAAAGCGAGAAGATAAGATTACCTTTCGTCGCTTTGCCCTGGCCTTCCCTTAACCCTGGCAGCAGTGATCCCGTCGAGTATATTTATTTGGATATTTTGGGCTTAATTGGAAAACCTATCTTATTGATCACCTTTTTTTTTCTTATCCTACCTACATTTATTTATATCTGGCTTTTTAGGCATTTTGTTTCAGAATGACCCGGAGAGATGAATTTTTTTTCACATATATAACTTACTTTTCACAAAAAAATTGATCCTTAGGCTAAATTTCCCAATTAATTGAGGAAATTATTTATTTTTTATAGGCACATTGTATGCATAAATTATGATATCAAAGAATTTTCTATAATTTAATCCTGCTGGTAATAAAAAAACTTATTTATGCCCCCTGCGGTATATTGAATAATACTATTAAGGGGATGAGGAGGAGGTGATCAATAATCTTATTTATCTGATTAAATGAAGAAAGAGTTATTGAAAAAAAATATGTAGGGAGGTTAGGAATGAAAAATAAAAGTTCTAAAAAATTAATTGTATTCGGTTTTATATTTTTTCTGTGCATCTGTTTTATCAATATTTCATCAGTGCAGGCCCAAATTGATTGGTGGCCTCTTCCACCATACAATACCCTGTGGCCATTGTGGTCTCCGACTTTGTCACCACCAAATATCCTTGGAGTTCCCCAGCCAATTGTGGGAAGTCTTACTCCTGATACGGTGCTTCCAGTCGAACCCGGACTTACCTGGGATCCACGGATTGACTATCCCTGGTTATTGTATAATACTCCTTCAGGTATGGTTTACTACGATCCAATATTTGGAATTGACCTTTGGCCGCCTAAATATTTTCTTGATGCCTTAGGTAGTCCCATTCCCATTGATTTAGCTTTAATTAAAGGGTGGTCAACCCTTGCCCCCACGAAAACTTCCTGGCTATCGGCAACAATACCTGTAGCTAATGCAGCCTATTATACCTCTTATCCCATATTTGCGCCTTTGCTGAGCACCGCAGGTGTCTTAGGGTTACCTGCATTAATTCCTTAAGAGTTGCTATTGATTATCCGGATAAAAAAAGACTGGGCCGACAAAGCCCAGTCTTTTTTCGTTTACTTTTTTATTTGGGATTTAAGTCCAAGGGGATTTTGCCACACATCAAAGAAATATCTATTGCCATATTCCATTCGACGGGTATCTAAAAATAATTCCTTATCTCCTGTTTTTAAGTAAGTAAGCGCTTATTTAACTGCATCTTCTAAACCGATCCAGGATATGTCGATTATGACGCACATCAGGGAACTATACAAGTAACAGCAGGAACAAACCGCAAATTTGTCGTCGAGGGGAAACTTTGTACAGGAGAGATAGTTTATCGGGGAGAAAAATCCGGAATAACCTTAGAAGCAGGAAAACGGAATGATGTGGGTACTATTACTATGAGCCTTGATAACACTCCACCTCAAAACCCTGCGATTTCCATCAATGGCGGGACTTCGGCTACAAATTCTGTGACTGTGAATCTATCCCTTTCTGTCACCGACATCTGCGGTGTAACAGCCTACTATATTTCAGAATCAGACACACCACCTTCAATTTTGGATGATGGATGGGAAGCGATTACTGCTAATGACAAAAAATCCTACCAAGCTACGGTTTCATATACTCTTTCAAGTGGCGATGGGCCAAAAATAGTCTATGTTTGGTTCCGTGATGGCGCTGGGAATATTTCAGCAAAGAAAAGCTATAGCATCACCTTGGATACCTCTGGTTCACCTCCAGAGAGCCCAACAGGCGTAACCGCAACCGCTGGAGACGGACAAATAACCATAAGCTGGAATGAGGTTTCAGGGGCGATATCATATCATATCTATTGGTCAACAACGCAAGATGTTACTAAAGCCAATGGCACAAAGATTCCTAATGTCACTAGTCCATATGTTCATTCAGGACTTATAGATGTTCGCATATGAATTGATAGACTTTTAAAAAATCTATGTTATAATAATCCTTTGGACTAAAATATGAGGTACATTATGTCTCATACCAGAGGAAAACCATTAAGCTCAGAAGTTAAAAAGCTTATTGTCTCTGTCAAGCAGTATTTTGATCGAAATAAGGCTGATTTTAGACAAACGGAATTAAGCGCAGAACCCTTGATCGATGGGGTTTTACTTTTGGCAAAGGAACACGGACTCAGCACCTTAAAGAAAAAGATTATGTTATTGCTGCAAGACAACGCTATTTGAGAAAAAAGATAAATAATCGTTCTTTA
>JAUWIR010000374.1 GCA_030605265.1 Pseudomonadota bacterium
GTCTATTATTTTAGACAATGATTTTTTTCTATTATAATTAAAAATTATTTGCTTTTTTCCCTAACATAATCACATTTTTTACTGCCGCAAATAATCTTATTTCTGGAATTAACTAAGAACGGAAAGCCACATGTGGGGCATTTTTCAGGAATAGGTTTGGACCAAGAGGAAAAAGTGCATTTTGGGTATTTACTACAGCTGTAAAAGAGTTTGCCTCTTTTTGTTTTTCTTTCCGTAAGATACCCATCACAGTTTTCTTCAGGACAGGAAACGCCAATATTAATCGGTTTAATAAATTTACACTCCGGATATTTTACACAGGATAAAAATTTTCCATAGGGCCCTACTTTTACCTGCATGGGAGAACCACAATTCTCACATTTTTCATCTTTTACTATCTCAGTTGTTTCCTGATTCGATTTGTCAATAGAAACCGTATGTTTACATTTCGGATAGGCTGAACAAGCCAGAAAATCTCCATACCGGCTGTGCTTCACGACCATGGGACTGCCGCACTTATCACATTTTTCATCTTTGTATTCGTTTTCCTTAATGATAATCTCTCCATTTTCACTTCGTTCAAATTGTTTGGCGTTTTTACACTCTGGGTAGCCGGTACAAGACAAAAATTCTCCATTCCGTCCCCATTTTATAACCATTTTTTTTCCACATTTTTCACAGACAATATCAGTATTTATTCCTTCACGCTTAATATTTTTCATACTACTTTCAGCTTTTTTTACATATTTATTGAAGGAATCGTAAAAAAAGTGGAGAGCATCGGTCCAATTTCTTTTACCCTCTTCGATTTCATCAAGATTGGTTTCCATCTGTGCGGTGAACTTGATATTTAAAACATCAGGAAAATTGTCTATCAATAAATCGTTTACCAACATACCTAGTTCAGTTGGGAAAAATTTGCTTTTATTTTCTTTGGTGGCATATTCTCTGGCCACAATAGTACTCAGGATAGTTGCATAGGTACTTGGTCGGCCGATCCCCTTTTCCTCAAGTTCTTTCACCAGGGTTGCATCTGAAAAACGAGGGGAAGGTTGCGTGAAATGTTGTTTTGGTTCTAATTTTTGTAATTTTACCGATTCCCCTTCAGCTAAAATTGGAAGCCTGCTTGATTTATCAGGAACTAATTCACTTTCCACTTGAGCCGGCTGTGTTTCTTCGTCTCTGCCTTCCTGATAAAGCCTTGTAAATCCAGTAAAAGTGATCACCGATCCGGTGGCCCGAAAAATATGCCGATTTGCTTTTAAATCAACTGTAGTCAGATCAAGTAAAGCGTCTTTCATTTGGCTGGCAATAAACCGGTTCCAAATGAGTTGGTATAGTTTAAATTCATCTGCTTTCATAAAGGGTTTAATCTTCATCGGTTCTCTTAAAACAGAAGTTGGCCGGATGGCTTCATGGGCATCCTGGGCCCGATTTTTATTTTTATAATTACGCGGTTTTGCAGGAAGGTATTCTTTACCAAAACGGGTAGTTACATAATCTCTGGCTTCCTGTAAAGATTCATCTGCAATTCGAGTTGAGTCAGTTCTCATATAGGTAATTAAACCAACGCTCCCTTCTTCCCCCAATTCAATACCCTCATAAAGTTTTTGGGCAATTATCATGGTTTTTTTTGCAGAAAAATAGAGCTTTCGAAAGGCTTCCTGCTGCATTTTACTGGTAGTAAATGGCGCCACAGGTTGTTTCTTTTTCTTTTTACGATCTATTTTAACTATTTGAAACTGCTGATCTTGTACTTCATCTATAATTTTTTGAGTTTCCGATTCAGTGCTTAGTTTGGCTTTTTGATCATCAATACGGTAAAGCTTGGCTATAAAAGGAGGCGGGTTGCCTCCCTCTAAATGAGCCGTAAGGCTCCAATATTCTTCTGAAATAAATTTTTTTATCTCTTTTTCTCTTTCACATATTAGTCTTACAGCAACGGATTGCACTCTTCCCGCACTTAATCCCCAACGTACTTTCCGCCATAGGATAGGGCTGATTTTATACCCGACTAATCGGTCAAGAATGCGCCTGGCTTGCTGGGCGTTAACTTTGTGCTCATTAATTTGACCAGGATTGGCTAAAGCCTGAACCACAGCCTTTTTGGTGATTTCATTAAAGAGGACCCGATAAATTTCGTATTTTCCTTTTTTTGTCTTGAGCTCATTAGCAATATGCCAGCTAATGGCTTCTCCTTCTCTATCAGGGTCAGGGGCGAGATAAATCGTTTTTACCTTCTCAGCCGCCTTTTTTATTTCAGAGAGGACCTTTTCTTTTCCTTCAATAGTAATATATTCGGGGGTGAATTCATGACGGACATCAACCCCTAATCGATTGGAGGGGAGGTCCTTAATATGCCCTATAGAGGCCTTAATCGTGTAATCGGAGCCAAGAAATTTTGATAATGTTTTTACTTTTGTCGGTGATTCGACTATGATGAGAGCCTTCGCCATATTATATCCTCAATGTTTTTAAAAATAATTTTCCTGGAAGCTGTTTTATAACTCCTTTTATTTCCAATGTCAATAGAGTACTGTGAATATAAGAGGGTGATTCTCCGCTTCTTTGTATGATTATATCAATAGGTATGGGATCAGCAGAAAGAAGTGAGAGAACTTTACTTTCAAAATGATCCAAATTTTCATACTTTGCCGGCCTTGTTTTTTTTTCAGTTACCAATCCGGCAAGACCAAATTCCTCTAAAATATCCTTTACTCCTTCAACTAAGCGGGCACCCTGCCTAATGAGCTGATTTGTTCCTTTACTATATGGAGAAATGATATTGCCTGGAATGGCAAAGACTTCTCTCCCCTGGTCTAAAGCGCAATTAGCCGTAATCAAAGCGCCGCTTTTTTCTTTTGCTTCAATTACCAGTATGCCTGGGCAAAGTCCACTGATAATCCTATTGCGGATGGGAAAATTCATTTTATGGGGTTCAGTGCCCAAGGGGAATTCAGACAGCACCACTCCGGTTTCGGTAATAGCATTAAATAAGCTTCTATTTTCAGGTGGGTAGACAACATCAAGACCACTTCCCAGAACAGCTATGGTAATACCTTGTTCCTTTAAAGTTGTTCGATGGGCAATGCTGTCAATTCCACGGGCTAAACCACTGGTAATAATAAACTCATTCAATACCAATTCTTTAGTCAGATGTTCCGCAACGACTTTTCCGTAAGGAGAAAAATTTCTTGATCCAACTATAGCCAAACTTCTTCTCGTATCATGGGGCATAGTACCTTTATGATAAACAGCTAAAGGCGGGTCGGGAATTTCCTTGAGTAAAAGGGGATATTCTTTATCTTGCTGAATAGAAATGGAAATATTTAAAGCTTTGGCTTTTTTTTCTTCTTGCTTTATAAAATTTTCAAAATTCAAAGAGGATAAATTTTTCATAAAAAATGGCGGAGGACATAAGGCAGCCACCTTGTCTTTGTTATGAAAAATTTTATTGGCCGAACCCAATTGATTGATAAGTTGAATTTTCTTATTTGTACTCATGCCGCTTAAAGCGTTAAGGGCAATAAGATATTCTCTTTCTTCCATAAAATAAATCCTAAACTATTGCTTACTTTTCCCCTTTGGTAATAAGGCGGACAGATTTGATGATTACCGGTGTTGCGGGGACATCTTTAGAACGGTTTTTTGTAGTGGTAGGGACTTTCCCTATTTGCTCAACAACATTCATTCCCTCAATGACCTGCCCAAAAACACAATATCCATACCCTGCTTGGGAGGTGTTTTTATGATCAAGGAAAAAATTATTTTTTAAATTAATAAAAAATTGAGAGGTTGCACTATCAACCACCCCGGTCCTGGCCATGGCCAATGATCCTTTACTATTGCTGATTTTATTGATTGCCTCATTTTTAATAGGGGGATGGGTTGATTTTTTCTTCATATCAGAGGTAAAGCCGCCTCCTTGAATCATAAAATTAGAGATTACCCGGTGAAAAATCGTCCCATCGTAAAATTTTTCCTTTGCATAGGTTAAAAAATTTTTTACTGATATAGGGGCCTCTTTTTGAAAAAGTTCAATTTTTATATTCCCCATCGATGTTTCCAGAAGAACAATAGGATTATCCTTCTTTTCAATGTCTTTGGTAGGCTGAGAACTTTTTTCCACTTTTACTGTATCGTCGTTTTTTGTTTTATCCTTGTCCTGACTATTGTTTTGTGCGAAGGTAAGTGAAACAAAAACCAAAGTAGAAATAATCAAGAAAAAAGGTAATGATGAAAGTAAATGTATTTTTTTGAAAATCATAATAAAAATCCCCCATGATTATTTTATTGGGTTAACATAGAAGGATAAAACCAAATTTACTCAGTAAGTTAATATTGAAAAAATAATAAGAATATAGATTATTAAAAAGTGAAAATATTGTCAAGAAAAAGCAGGATTTTTCAAGCAAAATTTTTATAGGCTTATTCTAAAATCATTCATGGAAATTGAAAAACCTTTCAAAACTGAAGAAGCATACCTGGCATGAGCCACGTCGGGAAGTCTGCCAAAAGTAAAGATAGCTAAAAATTATAACCGTCAGTATTATAGGTTTCGCTAATCCACCTTCCCAGGCAGAAACCCTCTTGATGGGGCATATTTTATCCCTATCAAGTAGGTTTCAAAACCTAAAATACCGACGGCCATTTTAAGTTCGGTTGATTTTTTGAAAAGAATTGACAAAGAGGTGAAAAATTTATTTAAATTTTTTTAAGTATATGAATAAGGCAGGTATTTTAAAGGCAAGATTGTTACAATTTCGAATTATTATATAGGCTATTTTCAAGATTCTGAATGTCTTCCTTCATTTTTGTTAATTTATCATGGATTATTAAAAATTTTTCATTAAGTAATCCTATTGTGTTTAAATTATTTCTAAAAAAATTAAAGTTCGAGTAGATGTTGATTTTTTTCTTATGGAGTTATTTATTCTTTTTGATTTTAAGATAATTTTGTATCCTATTAAAATTTTGTGGTGAGCTAAAAATTATCAAAATACTACAAATGATTTAGTTGATATAATTTAAGTGTTAACTTTTTTTGTTGAATTGATAACCAAATTTCTCAGATTTGTTAA
>JAUWIR010000579.1 GCA_030605265.1 Pseudomonadota bacterium
AAGGCGGGACACCCAGTATATATAAGGGATTAAGCCTTTCCAACCATTATGGGCATCAGCCCTAATTATGGACAGTCTTAAAATTGAGACAATTAAATTATACTGTCCCGGCTTAAGTTGGTAGCCGCCCTGAGAATAAAACCTCAAAAAGGGTATTTGTAAAAAACCTACTGAGGGAATTACAACAAAAAGAACCTCAAATAAAACACAATATCTTCCTTGCCCTGAAACGGGTAAAACCGGATTTTCTCTTGAAATAACTCACCTTGAGCAATTAATTAAATTAAGCTGATAAGCTGATCAACCGCATAAAAAAAATAAAAATTTCTGCTTTTAAATTATTATTCTGTTATCCTGTCAAATATATTTCTTTTCTAATGGCACAGGTTGAAGAAATTTGTACCACACATTCATACTCTCAAGAGAACCACAAATATTGGTATTTTTTTTAAGGGTGCCGGCGTATTCATAACCCAATTTGGCAAAGGTCATATTCATCCCGATTGAAAGAGACCTGGCAATAGTATAGGCTGTTTTATACCCTTTTGGGGCCATTTCCGTCTCCATTTGTTGTAACAAAAAAGTAGATAGGTTATTCCCTCGACACTCCGGTAAAGTAGCAAAGTCAGTCATCTCTACATTTTGAGCTGTACTGTCCATCTCTGAAGAAGATAAGGCAATAATGTTTTTATCTTTTAAGACACTGAAATAGAGAACATTACTTTTCATTATTCCTAAAATGTAATCTACATCATAAATAGGAAATGGATAGGTAGGAAAAATTTCTCCATATACCTCTGCTATTTGAGAAACATCTGTTTCATCACAAATTTGGTAAGTAAACTGAGAAGGTAAAGTAATTTTTCTTACCTGCTCTTTTTGGGCCTGCTCTTTTTTGGAAAAAACCAATTTCAAAATATGCTGAATTTCGCTGGAAGACTCATCAGAACTTCTTTCCTGAGAAAAATATTTTCCCATAAAATAAACACCTTCATGTTCACCATAAAAATGAGGGATGAACGCTTCTGAAAAAAATCCATTTTCCCTAAATTTACTCTCAGCAAAGGCGGGTACTTTGGCAAATATTTTGGAATAGCCTTTTTCCAAAGCAAGGGCATCGAGGGTCGTGATAATATTCGGAAAATCTGTCTTAGATAGCTTTATAAGATAAATACGATCATTATAAGGCCCGTGTTGAATGACACTATTATTAATCTTTTCAATGAGGTCCGGTATCATGAGGAATTTTCTCTTCTACTTATTAGCTTTATTAGTTATCTCTTCTATTTATTCGCTCATTATCATTGGGGACAAGTGATATTTCTTTATCAAAATCATTTAACAACTTTCCAATACCAATTGCTTTTGACTCCTCAGCCTCTTCAAGTTTTAATTGCAACTTACAATCCTGACAATTTCTTTCACAAAAAATTGGGTTGTAACTATCAGGTTCTTTATAAGTGGTTATGATGCCTTCATAATTTCGTAAAACTACTTTATTGGTTGACCAAGAAATAAGATAGGTCGGCATGACCGGGATTTTCCCTCCCCCACCAGGTGCGTCAATGACATAAGTAGGAACACAAAATCCGCTGGTGTGACCTATCAAACTCTCTAAAATTTCACTCCCCTTTCCAACGGGTGTCCGAAAGTGTGATAACCCTTCAGTTAAATCGCATTGGTATAAATAGTAAGGCCTTACCCTATTTTGGACTAATCTATGAACAAGCCTTTTCATTATTCTGGGACAATCATTTACATCAGCGAGCAAAACCGATTGGTTTCCCATTGGGATTCCCGCATCAGCTATTTTTCGTAAGGCCTCCTTTGAAGAAGAAGTTATTTCCCTGGGATGGTTAAAATGTGTATTAAGCCAAATTGGATGATATTTTTTAATGATTTGAACTAAATCATTAGTGATTCGATAAGGTAAGACAACCGGCGTCCTTGTCCCAATTCTTATCACTTCAACATGGGGGATTTTTCTCAATTCAAAAAGTATCCAGTCAACATACTCATCTGAAAGCATGAGGGGATCTCCCCCGGATAATAACACATCACGAATAATAGGAGTATTCCGAATATATTTAATGCATTTTGAAATTTCTTTTTTGCCGGGGATTGAATCAATATCGCCAACTTTTCTTTTTCTAGTACAATGTCTGCAGTACATTGCGCAAACATTGCTGACGTGGAGCAATACTCTATCAGGGTATCGGTGCGTAAGACCTGGTATAGGGCAATCCTGATCCTCGGCAAGTGGGTCTTTCATATCATATTTATTGACTTTTAATTCTGATGATGATGGAAAGGACTGTTTAAAAATAGGATCATTCTCATAATCCTCTTTATTGATAAGGGATAAAAAATAGGGGGTGATGGAGAGCGGAAATTTGGCCATTGTTAATTCTAAGATTTTTCTTTTTTTATGGGTAAATTTAATATCAAGTAACTTTTCAAATGTATTAATATCCCGTATGGTGTGATTAATTTGCCATTTCCAATTTTTCCAGTTTGAAATTGATATTTCTGAATCATTATTTTTAACAATTGAATTAATCTCTTTAGCAATTTTTTGTTGTTTTGCAGTATATATAGGCACGTTAAATTCCCTTCGCAAAGTCATGATTTTTCTTTTTTTCTTCACACCAATCGGTTAGATCGTTTATAATATCAAATATTCTTCAGAAAAACAAATGAGGCTTAAAGAATAAAAATTTTAAAATATAATTATTATATTATTTATATATTATTATGAATAGTTTAATAATTTTGCCGATATTAGAGAGTAAATCAGCTATATTAAATTAAGCTGATTGATAAGCTGATAAACTGATAAGCTGGTAAGCTGTATAAATAAAATAAAAATTCTTATGCTTTTTGAATTAGTTGCCTAAAAGGCTATATTTTATAATGAATAGGAGAAAAAAACATGAACATTTATTTAATTCAACACGCAGAAGCCAAAAGCAAAGAGGAAGACCCGCAAAGACCCCTTTCGGAGACTGGCAAAAAAAATATAAGGGAGGTTTCCACGCATCTTGCTAAAATGAATATAATGATTCAAGAAATATGGCACAGTGAAAAACTCCGAGCCAAAGAAACAGCTAAAATAGTTGCGGAAACTCTCCACTTTTCGGAAAAATTTATAGAATGCCCGGGGCTTACTCCTAATGATGCGGTAAT
>JAUWIR010000408.1 GCA_030605265.1 Pseudomonadota bacterium
AAAAAAATTGAATAAATTGATTTTTTCTATAAGTCATGCTATGTTTTCATTATGACGTATTGAGCATAAATTAATTTTACTCATAATTAGGTTAAAAAAGGCACAGAGGCACAAAGCTAAAAAAAAATCACAGAGGCACAAAGGTTGAAACTCGTGCAAGAAAAAATTGATAAATTAAAAACATATTTCTTATCAAAAAATTGTGTAGTCATGGGCTTTGTTTTCGGATCTTATGCAAAAAAACAACCAACAAAAGAATCAGATTTTGACCTGGCAGTATATTTTAAACCTCAGAGTAATTTTCTGGAATGGGAAGAAACTGAAACCTATTCAGAGGAAGATCAAATTTGGAACGACGTGGAAAAAATAACTGAGATTGAGACAGATCTGGTAATACTCAATCGAGCGCCGGCTACACTTGCTTATTCGATTATCCGGGAAGGTATTCCCATACTCATTCGGGATCGTAATCTATATTTAAGCTTTATCTTAACTGTTAGTCGAGTGGCGGAAGATTTCCGAGGCTTCATTAGGGATTTTTATCAAATTAAACAACGCTCACGATCTTTAGATCCTGTTGATGAAGCGCGATTAATAAGAATAGTGGATTTTCTTGAAGGCGAGTTAAAGGATTTCCCGAATTTTAAAAATATAAGCCGGAATCAATATGAGCTTGATTCGGCTTTGCGAAGGAATACAGAACGGTGGGTAGAAAATATTGTCAATGCCTCTATTGATATAGCCAAAATTCTCCTGGGGTCAGAAAAAAGAAAAATCCCCCAGACGTATCGTCTTGCCTTGCAAGAGTTATCATTGTTTGAAAATTTTTCTTCGGAAATTGCCGAAAAACTTGCCGGTTTCGCTAAGCTGAGAAATATCATAGCCCATGAATACATAGATATACGCTTTGAACAAATATACCGATTTATTCAAGATTCAGAACCAGCCTATCTTCAATTAGTTAATTTTGTCAAAATGAGCTTGCCTGGAAAAAGGCAATAACTCGAAAACATATATACCAGGAATTTTTATTTTATTTATGCGGCTTATCAGCTCATCAGCTCATCAGCTCATCAGCTTAACAGCTTAACAGCTTAATTCAAGGGTTACAGGATTTTATCCGGTGTCATGATCTTCCAAAGCGCATATGAGCGTTGGTAAAGTCACCTGCAGCATGGGAAGCCACAATGGAAAGTTCTCCGGCAAGGATAACTGCAGCAAGAATTTCCGTATAGCGATCTACAAAGGGGCCGGCACAATTGATACATGGGATCATGTAGAGACCTATAAGCAAGAATTTCAAGTAAAATTTTTGCTTATAGGTTTTTTAATATCATCTTTTATAATAAGAGATGTCTATTGATAAAGAAATGGTCCTATCTGGTCTTATGGCCCAAAAGGGCTTCTATCTTCATTGCCATGGCCTCTCGAACTCTAAAAAGTGCAGATGGGTCCCGATTAAAATAGTGCTGAGTAACCAGGACTTCTTTCGGGATGGAAAGTAATTCGAGGACGGCCGGAGGCAGTTGCTTTTTGGGTAATTGACTGGAAATCTTTTCAAGGAGCATGAGATACCCTAAATCTTCAAGGCCATCTCGCAGGACTTTCATGCGGATACTTGGGTGCGAGCCGGTGTAGATTAACCAACCATTCCCATTATGGAGTCCTGCATAGGGGAAGGTGTACGGCTTGCTTGAAAGTTCCCAACCGCTTTCCAGCCAATCGGCTTTTGGCCCTCCTGAATAAATGAAGATGCCTTTCGTTTTGTATTTCCAGGCCATCCAAAAGGCAAGGCGGTGTTCGATAGCTTCATTATCAATCAGCATATTGGGTGCATGTACCAGGGGTCGTTGATAATCTATATTAATGGGTAAATGGCAATAGTAAGCCCATAATTCAGCTGTTCCCACATTTTTTTGGGCAAATTCAAACCCATTTCCTGTAGACGGATCGTTCAACCATATATCACACCCCTTGTCAATTTCCGGATGATATTCTGAAGCCAGGAATACCCGTAAATCAGGATATAAAGCATGTATCTTCTCATAATACGGCCTATTCAGGTTGTTAAAAGTCTTTCTGTCAGGTTCATCTCGGTTGGAATAGATGACACTTTTTTTTAGCCAACCTTTCTTCCGGAGGTAATCCACAAGCGGCCCCAATAACTCCGGATTTTTAGGGCTTGCCGGGATTTCGAAGATCTGCTGCCCTCGCTCAAGCCCAAAGGTGATATTTTTATCAAGAATGTCAAAATTGTTATCCTTCACAGATACAAAGTCTTTTACTATGTTCAATGGATCAATCCCATGTTTTAGCAATTCTTCACTCAGTTGACGATATTCCTCAACCGGCATTGGTCCATCGCCGATATCTCGTCGAAGCCATACAGCAACTGGAAAGGGGACCCGGTCCGGAAGAGCGAAAGCAAAAACCTTGAGCTTTACCTGAATTTCAATTTTTTCTCCATCACCATTAAGGAGTAATACACCAAAATATTTACCTGGGAAAGCATTTTTCGGGACCTTCACCTCCACCCAGAAAAGCCCAAGATCAGTGCCTTTGACCGATATATGGGCGTTTGGGAGAAGCAAATCGGGCCACGCTCCCTTATATGGTGCAGGATAACGTGCTTGTGCGGTTTTTGCATGAACAACGCGATAGATGGTCATGTTGTCTTTCGAGATGATGTGTTTCTTGTCCTCATTCAACAAGTCTCCTTTCGACAAAGAAACAGAAGACAATTCCTTTCCTATTTTCGGAAGAACGGCGACCTGAAAATTTTCGTATTCATTACAGGCTGCCTTGATAGTAACAAAAGTGTTGTATTTCCCTTTGAACCAGTACTTATTAAGAGGGACCTTTTCCAGTCCGTGCTGTATCCCGACAAGAAAATTTTTTGGCGACTTCTCTTCAAGTTGGTCCATCTGAGATGTAATGCCTTTTTGAAACCGGCGAACTTGATCCGAGAAGGAAAGCCCCCAATGATCTACTTGATTGGCAAGTTCCTGCTCAGCCAAAGGAAGAGAATTTTTGTTTAATTTTGCAGTAACTGCAAAACCTGGGAAGGATAGGAATATGATCGGAAAAAAGATAAAAATTAAGTAGCGATCCATACATCATGATCCATACATCATTTATAGGGATAGGAGTAAACCGGCTAATGATGGAGCCCGTCTTTTTTTTCATAAGGAGCTGTAGGCCCTAATAGAATAGCGATCCAACGGGTATCCTCATTACTTTCAAAAGCTATTTTCAACACCATAGTCAAGGGTACTGAAAGAAACATTCCCACAGTCCCCAATACCCATCCCCAGAAAATCAAGGAAAGAAATATAACCAAGGTTGATAGCCCCAAACCGCGGCCCAGGAAACGGGGCTCTATTATATTTCCAAAGACAAAATTAATAACTATATACCCTAGAATCACTAATAGGGATGATTTTGGTCCGAACTGGATCAAGCCGAGAAGTGTTGCCGGAACTGCGGCAATAATTGATCCGATGTTTGGGATGTAATTTAGGATAAAGCCAAGCATACCCCATAGCAGGGGATATTCAATATCAAGAATGATCAGCCAGAGGGCAATAAAAATCCCTGTGAGAATACTGGCTATTGTTTTAATGGCCAGATAACGATTCAAGCTTTTGACAAATTTACTTAAACTTGGTGAGGAATCTGTTGGATTGCCTATGGCGGACAGAAATTTGGTGGAAAATCCGGAGGCTTCGAAAAGCATAAAAATGACTGTAAGCAAAATAAGAAAAATGTTGGTAAGGAGCCCTCCCAGCCCTGTGAGCATATTAGTAATCATCCGCATAGCGGTTTGCGGATTAAAGTAATCATAGAGCAGCTTATCAGAGATATCGATTTGTCGATTTTTAAGAAACTGTTTCAAGGATTCTGTTTTCTCTAATAATTGTTCTTGATAAGTTGGTAGAGCATTAGAAAAATCATTCAGGGATGCTCCAATAAAGGTTGCTATAATCATACCCATAACCAAAATCCCTAAAACTACTATGGCCACTGCAAAGGGTGTAGGGATACCTTTGCGCTGCAACCAAAAAAGTGGATGAGTACACACAATGGCAATAAAGGTTGATAATAAAAAGGGCACAAGAATAGATCCTGCTGCACGCATTCCCGCAACAATAATTACAAAACTTGTTAAAGCAATTAAAACATGGATAGGATTAAAATTTTTGGTATCTTGCTCCACGAACTTATTCTCATATTATGTATTATGAAATCGATAATTCAGCGCTTTATTCTCAAGAAGAAATAGTATAATACAATTAGTATTTAAAAAAAGAAAGATTAATTTTAAAAAATTAATTTTAAAAAATAAAAAAATAGGTAGCCTTTATAGAAATAGTTAATAAATGTCCCTTCTGTACAAGTATTATTTCAATAAATGTTAGCCGGCTGATTTAATCCTTGCTTCGGATTTTTCAGATTCTTTTATTATTTTATGGACAACCTTACTTAATTCAATAATCTCATAGGGTTTGACAACTACTCCTTTAAACCCGTAACTTGATATTTAAAGATTTTTATAGCAGCAAATTAATAAACATAATAAAACATTTTTGCAAAATTATAATTTAACACAAATTTTATAATTTATAATTTACACTAAAAATTATATAACAGATTGTCGTCTGTGTCATGCTTTTTTTTACACATTTTTTTTCTATCAATTTTTAGATATTTAAGGAAAAACAGACCGATTGAAG
>JAUWIR010000623.1 GCA_030605265.1 Pseudomonadota bacterium
ATGTGTTTGATATAGTCAAGAAAAAAAACGGATTTTTTTTCCTTATCTCAAAGATTAAATAAATTTAAGAAGTTATATCTATCTAATAAATTTTTAATCTATTTTATTTTTAAGTGCATGCCATTGACGGAGGACCGGCAGGATGCCAAACCGGAAATAGAGCCCTATTACTGGAAGGTCACCGATAGTTATGCACAGAAGGAGCACGCGGAATTTTTTCAAGCCAGGGAAAAACCCGACTCGATCATTCTGGACCCGCCCTACTTTGAAAAAAAGGCCCAAGCCTATCCAGAAAAAGGCATCTCCATGCTGCCCAAAAAGGAGTACCTGGAATTCTTTGAGGGATTTTTTGCCCTCTTGAAGCAGTACACCATGAAAACCACCAGGCTTGCCTTTATCAAGGGGCCTCGGTGTCACCAGCCGATATATAATAATCGCCAAACAACATTAACTTAACAGCTCATCGGCTGCCTTTATAGGGAGAGTTATACTATGTTATTTAAATATACCCAAAAAGCCATGGAAAAGGCAGAATATAAAAAACTGGATAACGGGACTTGGTTTGCCGAGATTCCTGGGTTTGAAGGAGTTTGGGCTAATGGAAATACAGTAGAAAAATGCAGGACCGAGCTTTTGGAGGTTTTAGAGGAATGGTTAATCCTAAAACTCAGAGATAAAGATCCCATCCCAAAAATTAAAGGCATTGAACTAAAGATAAAAGAAGTTGCAATATCTTAAATGCTTACTAATATTTCAAGGAGAGAATTGATTAAAAGATTCAGGTCTCTTGGATACTTAGGTCCTTTTTCCGGTGGAAGGCATCAATTCATGATAAAGGGGAAGAAGAAAATTCGTATTCCAAATCCTCATGGAAGTGGGGACATCGATGTGAGTCTACTAACAGAAATACTTAGGCAAGCAGGTATAAACCATAAGGAATGGGATAAGGCATAATACCCGGAGATTTATTGCTTAACAGCCATCAGATGTATTTAAAAGGAGGTATTCATTATGCGTTTGATAGAGTGGGAATCAAACGAGGACGGATACGAATGTTTTAGTTACCGCATAAAGGGCTGCTCAAGTCAAGTGGTCAAGGCTTTATAAGGAGCCCCTGTAACAGCATAGAGTGTCCTCGTTTTAAATCGAAAACATTTTTTTCGCCAATCTTCATGTCCTTGTAAAATAAAACTTCAATTTGCATTATTAAGAGACCATTACAATTCCCGTATTAGATGGCACCTATGATTAAAAAAGCCTATAAAGGCGTAACACAAATCCCGCCAAACTCCCACCAAAATTAAAGAGAAAAACACACCAACAATAGCAAATTCCCTATTTCATACCATTAATAAAAATATTTCCTTTCAAAAATCATTGTCGAAATCTACGTTAAAACAACACCGGGATTTAAAAAGTCACCATTATGTTAACATTAGTATGCATTGTAGTCACAATTGGAAGCCTTTGGTTCGTAGGCATACCTGTTACTCTGCTATTGTCTGAACCTCACGATGACAATGAAATGTTGTGGATTGCTGCCCCTTTCATCGGCTTGGCTGCCGTCATTTTGTTCTTACAGAATCTCGCTTACCTGGATGTCCCGATTCGTCATTCAACACATTGGCTTTGGGGACTAGTATTCTTCTTGTGGATCTGGCTTATCAAGTCCAAACGGTTAAAAATATTCTTTCAGGACATTCCATATCATTTGCTCCTATCTGCAGTGGGAATATATATGATACAGGGCATGGGCCTACTTCTGGTGGGTGCTAAGTACTATGTAGGGCGAGCTTGGCATGATCAGTTCAACTATGTAGCTACAGCCCAGTTTCTTCTTGATTTACCCTTTAGCTCTTCTTTTAAAGATGTTGCCGGCAGTCCATATCTCTTCCGGGCAGTAAGTAATAAATGTGATCGAATCGGTCAGTCGGTATTTCATGCCTTTATTGCTGTTAGTAGTTTTACAAACGCAAAGTCTGTTTTCGAACCAGTTATTCTGCTCGCACCATTCTTGTCGGCATTGGCGGTATATTGGCTTGCCCGAAAACTTTCTTTGTCTAAGTGGTCTAGCACAATGGCTGCGCTCGCATCGGGCCTCTTGCCAAGCCTAGCCATGGTGCATCTCGAATGTTTCTTATCTCAAGCACTTGCTATTCCGTTACTTCTCGCCTGGCCGGCACTTATTACTGAAGCGATTGATCGACTAAGCGGTAAGTGGCTGTTGATTTCATCACTCATACTTGCTGCGGCTGCTAGCATTTATACTGAATTCTACATCATCTTTCTGGGTATAATCGTACTTGTGATATTTGCCCGTGGTTTTTCCCGGGACAAGAGAACATTCCTAAGGATAGGTCTGGGGAGTGTGCTAGTCTTGACCGCCCTTATCATGAATCCAGGGTATATCCGAGCGATAGGTGTCATCTTGGGGCGAATTGCATTGCCAAATGTACTTCGGGGAATTTATCCTTGGGCCTTTTCACTTGAGGGCCTAACGCGCCTCTGGCTCGGTGATTTCGGTGCCGGCTTGCTTACCCCCTGGCCCCAACTACTTGGACTTATTTCCCTCAGTTTGATCTTCATGGCCTGCTGTGGTATTTGTCTTATTATGATGAGGAGGCGTTTTAATACTGTTGTGGAAAACTTTTATGGGCTGTATCAGATATGAGAAAAGGGCCTGAAAATGACAAAAAAATTTGAGATCACTCAAACAGGAGTGGGAAATATAAAAAATGAGCCTGTG
>JAUWIR010000398.1 GCA_030605265.1 Pseudomonadota bacterium
AAATTCAAAGGATTTAGTAAAAAAGTGTAGGATTTAAATTATAGATATCCGTTGTCATAAGAATGTTGTCATAAGAATAAAGATATATAATTGCTATTAAGGAGTAGGGAATGAAAATTAAAAAGAAATTAACACGTAAACAATTTTTAACTCAAGATGATGGGTTTATGGTATTTATTAAAAATGCTGTTTCCTGGATAAAGAACAATAGAAATCAACTCATTATCGGCATATTAGGGGTCGGCATATTAACCACGGTTGTTTGGGGGGTTCGTTATAAGGGTGAAGCGAAAATTAGAAATTCCTCAAGACTTTTATTTGATGCATTTCAGAATTTTGATGCTCGGTTGGAAAATGATGAGTCTATGAATACTGATCTGTTAAAGAGTGAGAGGCAATTTAAAACAAAAGAGGAAAAATATACAGCTGCTTCCGAATCCTTTGATAAGATTTTAGAATTATACCCTTCTTCTTCTGTAGTAGAGGATGCTCTTTTTTTGAAAGCAGAGGCCCTTTACCAATTAGAAAAATATGATGATGCAAAATCAGTATATGAAGAATATCTTGAGAAATTTGGCAAAAAAGGGGTTTACAGCATTCAAGCACATACTTCAATCGGGTATATTTACGAAGAAAAAGAAGATTATTCCAAGGCAGTTGATTCCTTCGAAAAAGTGATAAGTAATTATCCTGATTATGTATTACGAGATACTATTTTTATAGAACTGGGAAGGTGCTACGAAGAGACCAACCAGTGGGATAAAGCAAAGGAAAATTATCAAAAAATTGTCATGAATTTCTCTGATTCACCGGTATTACAAGATGCCCAAAATAAATTGGAAACTTTATCAAGCGCCTCAAGCCAAAATGAGGAGCAACCTAAAGAATAGATGTATTAATGTGGTGGGATAAATTAATAAAAACAAATATTCCTCTTGGAAATAAAGAAAGACTGATCCTTTTCTTTGTTCTTATTACTACTATTTTTTTTATCATTGCTCAACTGTTCTTTTGGCCGGCTGTGGCAAATATGAAGAAATCTGCCGCGGCTATACCCAAAAGGCAGGAGGATCTACGGCAGTTACTCTCTTTAAGGGATGAATTTTATACTCTTGAAGATAAAATGGACAAAATTAATTTAGCCATACAGAGGCGAGGATCAAATTTTGAACTTCTTACTTTTTTAGAGGAATTAGCCAAAAGGTGTAATATTGAAAATAAAATTGTCTCCATGCGTCCTCTAAATTTTCCTTCCGGTATACCCGATGAAATGACGGTTGAGATTGATATTGATGGTTTAACAACGGAAGAGATGACCAAATATTTTTTTGAAATCGAAAATTCAGGGAAGCTTATATATTTAAGAAAGACAACTATCCATTCAAATTTTGGGCGTGAAAAATTTTTAAATGTTACTCTCCAAGTCACTACTCTAACCAAAAAACTCTAGCCGGATTTTTTTTCAGTTCGAAGAAGGAGAAAAAAGAGCATGTTTGATATAAAATCTATTATGGAATATTTACCCCATAGATATCCATTTCTTCTCTTGGACAAAGTAATAGAATTTGAACCGGAGAAAAAAATAATAGCCATTAAAAATGTCACTATAAACGAGCCCTTTTTTTTAGGGCATTTTCCTGGAAATCCGATTATGCCGGGTGTTTTAATTATGGAGGCCTTAGCCCAGGCAGGAGGAGTTCTTTGTTTGGCATCGAGGAATGTTAAAGAAAATGTACTTATTTATCTCATGGGTATGGATAAGGTGAAATTTCGTAAACCGGTTTTACCCGGGGATCAATTAAGATTGGAAGTAGAGGCTTTGCGCATTCATTCCCGTGGTTGGAAAATGGGGGCAAAGGCTTTTGTGGAATCAGTAGTTGTAGCTGAAGGTATTATTTTAGCAAGAGGTACAGTGATTGAAGATAATTAAGGAAAGGTTTTCTTATGGAAATACATAAAACAGCAATTGTGCATTCTAAAGCTCAGATCGAAGAGGGAGTAAAAGTTGGCCCTTATTGTGTTATCGGCGAACATGTTAGAATTCGAAAAGGCGCCATATTGGAAGCGCATATTTTTTTAAATGGTTGGACGGACATTGGAGAAAATTGCCATATTTATCCTTTTGCCACCTTGGGTACCGAACCTCAAGATATAAAATACCAGGGAGAGGAAAGTAAATTAATAATAGGGCAAGGCACCATAATCAGAGAATCCGTCACTCTTAATCGCGGTAGTCAAGGACAGAGAGTTACTCAAGTTGGAACTGATTGTATGCTTATGGCTTACTCCCATGTTGCTCATGACTGCAAATTAGGGAATGAAGTTATCTTAGCTAACGGTGTAGCCATGGCCGGGCATGTAATCATTGATGATTTTGCGGTTATTGGGGGACTGAGTTGTATCCATCAATTTACTCGAATTGGTGAATATGCTTTCGTGGGAGGGGCATCAGCTGTTTCAAAGGATGTGCCGCCCTATGGAATGGCAGTTGGGAACAGAGCAAAACTATTTGGCATAAATTTAATTGGGTTACAAAGAAGAGGCTTTTCAACAGAAAGCATAAATAAAATAAAAAAAGCCTATCGTCAGCTTTTAGCTTCAGACCTTAATGTTTCACAGGCCGTAAAAAAGATCCAGGACAGTAGTGAGGGTGGTTCCGCTGAAATTGATCATCTTATTGATTTTATTAAAAAATCTTCCAGGGGAATTTGTGTTTGATGGTTTTGGAAAAAAATTATGGAAAGTTTGGGTATTATAGCAGGCAAGGGACAATTTCCTATATTAATTGCCAATGAGGCACGAAAAAAAGGATTAAAAACTATTGCCATTGGTTTTAATGGTATTACCTCACCACTATTAGAATCCCATGTTGACAAACTTTGTTGGGTTGATTTAGCTAGTTTCAGTAAATTAATCAAGAAATTAAAAGAAGAGGGAATAAAAAAAACTGTCTTGGCAGGCCATGTTCACCATGTAAATATACTCAAAGAAATAAAATTTGATTTACGAACTTTTCGTCTGTTAAAACAACTTGTCAACAAGAAGGCCGACTCAATTTTGAAGGCGGTAGCTGATGAGATTGAGCAGGAGGGGATCCAAGTTTTGGATTCCACAACATTTCTTACCTTCCTTCTTCCACCTGCCGGGGTACTTACCAAACGAAAGCCAACAAAAAAGGAAATGAAAGATATAGAGTTTGGATTTGAAATTGCTAAAGGAATTGCCGGATTTGATATTGGACAAACTGTAGTGGTAAAAGACAAAACCGTTGTAGCCGTTGAAGCTATGGAAGGGACGGATGAGACTATCAAAAGGGGAGGGCAGATAGGAGGTAAAGGGGTAGTAGTAATAAAAGTAAGTAAACCAAAGCAGGACATGCGTTTTGATGTGCCTGTGATTGGATATCATACCTTACAATCGTTAAAAAAGGCCAATGCGGCAGTTATGGCTATCGAATCAGGAAAAACTTTGTTTTTTGACCAAGAGGCGGTTATTGCTGAAGCTAAAGTAGAAAAAATTTGTTTAGTATCTCTATGAACTTATGAACAATTACAAGGGTAAATTAATTAAGTTATGGATAGATTAAAGGTAGGGGTAATCGGAGTCGGTCATTTAGGAAAGCATCATGCAAGAATTCTTGCACAATCACCTAATTGTGAACTATTTGGAATTGTTGATATTGATCAAGAGAGAAGAGAAACATTGGCCAGTCAATTTGAAACGAGGGCCCTAGCTGATTTTAGGGAACTTATAGGGTTAGTTGATGCGGCAATAGTAGCGGCCCCTACGGTATTACATTATCAGTTAGCCAAGGAATTGATCCTAAATGGAATTGATGTATTAATTGAAAAACCCATAACTTCTACTCTTGATCAAGCAAGAGAATTAGTGGAATTATCAGAACAATATAAAAGGATTTTACAAGTAGGGCATTTGGAAAGATTTAATGGAGCTATTTTAACACTGGATAACTATCTTCGTGATCCAAGATTTATAGAATCCCATCGCCTTGCGCCTTTTATTGAGCGTGGGGTTGATGTTGATGTTGTCTTGGACCTTATGATTCACGATATTGATATTATTTTAAGCATGGTAAAGTCAAAGATTAAGAACATAGATGCTGTAGGGATACCGGTTATCTCTCCTAAAATTGATATAGCCAATGCTCGGTTACAATTTGAAAATGGGTGTTTAGTAAATGTTACTGCCAGTAGAGTATCCTTAAAAAAAGAAAGAAAGATGCGAATTTTTCAGCCCAATGCTTACTTTTCCTTGAATTTTGCTGAATCTTTATTGCATTCTTGTGCTTTGGAAAAGGAGGAAACTGAAGGGAAATTATATCCTTTTAAAGTAACCCGCATAAATATTAAAGTCCCTCAGGTTGAACCATTAAAAGCAGAATTAGAAGCCTTTATTAATTCCTGTCTTCTGAGGAGCCAACCCTTGGTTTCCGGGCAACAAGGACTTGAAGCACTTTCAGTTGCCTTTCATATTTTAGAAAAAATAGCAAATAATTAAATAAATAATTAAGTAATTACTACAACAAGTTGCAGATACAGTAATTGATACAACTGCAACGGCGCTATAACTAAAAAGCTTTTTAATAAGCATTTTTTTATTCGATTTTTCTAACCTGTGCAATTTATTTTTAGACAGGATAACAGGATTGACAAGATATTTTTTAATCCTGTCTATCCTTTACAATAACTCTTTGACTTTACGCTTGCATTTACACAATTATATAAGTATACATTTCTCATAAATTTTTTCAAGAAAGCCAAATCCAGTCTTATTATAAACACGATATGCACACCCAATAATTTGTTCTGTCAATTCTCTATATTCC